>NZ_JBSHDN010000035.1:0-41773 GCF_053616335.1 Nocardiopsis sp. NPDC055824 | reverse complement strand
GGTCCCCCGGACGCGTCAGCCGAACAGCCGGTCGGTGGGGGCGTCCACCGCCTCCAGGACGCGGCCGGTGAAGTACACCGTGCCCAGGGCCAGGACCCGGCGGCCGAGCGCCGCCAGGGCCGCCGCGGTCAGGTCCGCGGCGTCCATGCGGCCCCAGTGCGGGGGCAGGGCGTGCTCGAAGCGCAAGTGGGCCTCGGGCAGGCGCACGGCCGTCACGGGCAGGCCGCCCAGGACCTCCACGGCGCCGGAGACGTCCTTGTGGTCCGGCAGGCACAGCAGCACGTGGTCCACCCCGCCCCACAGGCCGCGCGCGTGGGCCAGGGCCGCCGCGACGCCGACGCGGTCGATGGCCGAGTCCACCACCACCTCCGCGTCCGGGGCCTCCCCGCCGGGCGCCCTCCCCGCCGGGAGCGGCACAGTGTGCCGGGACAGCCGCCCCGGGAGGCGGACGGTCGCCAGAACGCCGTGCAGGGTCCTCCGGTCCGGTCCCGGGATCCCGAGGTGCTCCAGCATCCGCGCGGCGGCGGCCGTGCCCAGGACCCCGGAGGCCGCCGACAGGCCCGGCGGCCGCAGCGCGGGCGGCGGCTCCGTCCCCTCCGCCTCCGGATCGACGACCTCGGCCCCCACCCTCCCACCGGTCGCGTCGGCCAGCGCCGCGTCGATCTCGGCGGCCACCTCGGGGGTCTGCGGAAGACGCACCAGGGCCCGGGTCCGCTCCCCGGCGACCAGGGTCTTCTCCCGGGCGATCTCGACCACGTCGGCGCCGAGGACGCCCACGTGCTCGGCGAAGACCTTCCCGAGCGCGACGACCTCCGGGCCCGCCAGGCGCAGCTCGTCGCGGCGCCCGCCCATACCGGCCTCGAGGACGCACACGTCGGCGCCCGCCTCCCGCGCACGCAGGAGCCCGGCGACCAGGAACAGGCCGCTCGGCGCCAGGTAGCCCCCCGACTCCTCCACCGTCGGCAGGTCACGGCGCGCGGCGTCGATCCGCGCGCCCAGGGCGTCCAGAACCGCGTCGTCCACCGACGTCCCGTCCACCCGCACGCGTTCGCGGTAGGAGCGGAAGCTCGGCCCCGTCACCAGGACGGTGCGCAGGCCGGCCGCCGACAGGGCGGCCGCCGCCGTCGTCGCTGTACTGCCCTTGCCCTTGGAGCCGACGACCCCCAGCACGGGGGTGCGGTCGGCGTCCAGGCCGAGGGCGGCCAGGAGCGCCGAGGCGCGTCCCAGGCTGCGTGTCTGTCCGGGGCGGCGTTCCGCCCACTCGGTGAAGAAGGGGTCAAGGCTCGGCATCCCCCAAGTATGGTCTGTGCGACATCGGCCGCCGGACCCCTCACCCGGAGTCCGGGCCCAGGTGGGGGCGCGTACACTGGCGCGGGTGTACACCCCGACCACTGAGACACCGTGAGCGGCGTGAGCGCCGAGCAGCGCTACGCCGAGGTGACCGCCGAGATCCTCTCCCGCGCACCCGAGTCCGACATCGATCCCCGCCTGGACCGCGTCCGCACCCTGCTGGATCTGCTGGGTGACCCCCATCGCAACTTCCGGGTCATCCACGTCACGGGGACGAACGGCAAGACGTCCACCGCGCGCATGATCGACGCGCTCATGCGCGCCAGGGGCCTGCGCGTGGGCCGCTACACCAGCCCGCACCTGCGCACCGTGCGCGAGCGCATCGTCGTCGACGGGGAGCCCGTCTCCCAGGAGCGGTTCGTCGAGACCTACGACGACATCCGCCCCTACATCGACATGGCCGACGAGATGAACGACGCGCCCCTGTCGTTCTTCGAGATCCTCACCGTGATGGCCTACGCGGCCTTCGCGGACAGCCCCGTGGACGTCGCCGTGGTCGAGGTGGGCATGGGCGGCCGCTGGGACGCCACCAACGTCGTCGACGGCGACGTGGCCGTGGTGACCCCGATCGGCATCGACCACACCGACTACCTGCCCGACACCCTGCACGGCATCGCCGAGGAGAAGTCCGGCATCATCAAGCCCGGCTCCGTGGCGGTCCTGGCCCAGCAGCCGGTGTCCGCGGCGGAGGTCCTCCTCCGCAACGCCGCCGAGGTGGGGGCCCAGGTGGCCCGCGAGGGGCTGGAGTTCGGCGTCACCTCCCGCGAGGTGGCCGTCGGCGGCCAGCAGCTCGCCCTCAAGGGCCTCACCCGGGACTACGAGGACCTGTTCCTCCCCCTGTTCGGCGCCCACCAGGCGGGGAACGCGGCCGTGGCCGTCGCCGCCGTGGAGGCGTTCGCGTCCGCGGGGGAGGACGCCGAGGGGCTCGACCCGGCGATGGTCGCCGAGGCCCTGGCCGGAGTGGACTCCCCGGGGCGCATGGAGGTCGTGCGCACCAGCCCGACCGTCATCGCCGACGCGGCGCACAACCCCGCCGGGATGACCGCCACCGCGGCCGCGGTGGGGGAGGCCTTCAGCTTCTCCCGCCTGGTGGGCGTCGTCGCGATCATGGCCGACAAGGACGTCGAGGGGATCCTCGACCCCCTCGAACCACTGCTTGACGAGATCGTCGTCACCCGTAACTCCTCACCGCGTTCCCTCGGACCGGAGCAG
This sequence comes from Nocardiopsis sp. NPDC055824, assembly GCF_053616335.1. NCBI lineage: Bacteria > Bacillati > Actinomycetota > Actinomycetes > Streptosporangiales > Nocardiopsidaceae > Nocardiopsis > Nocardiopsis sp. NPDC055824. The sequence goes on along the minus strand of NZ_JBSHDN010000035.1, from coordinate 39,211 downwards.
TTGGGCCACCTCGCCCGACAGGTCTTCGGGGACGACCGTGTGCACGTGGTTCCCCGACTCGACGACGCCATCGACCGGGCCGTCGGCCTGGCCGAGGAGGGCGGAGAGCTCGGCGGTACCGGTGTGCTGGTCACCGGGTCGGTCGTCACCGCGGGTGACACCGTCCACCTGCTGCGCGGTTCCGGCGAGTGACGGGCGGGGCGACACACTACGAAGGGAACCCGCTGTGCGCGTAGTCTGCGCCGTCGTCCTGCTGTTCGAGGCCATCGTGATCGGCCTCTTCATCCCCGTCGCCATCTCCCTGGAGGGGATGGAGCCGGCCACAGCCGCGAGCCTGTGGGGCGGCATGGCCGCCGTCGCCCTGGTGCTCTCCGGCCTCCAGAAGCGCACCTGGGCGCACTACGCCGCCTGGGCGCTGCAGGCCGCGTTCCTGTTCACCTCCTTCCTGGTGTCCGGGGCGATGCTCATCGCGGTCGTGTTCGTGTCCCTGTGGGTGACCGGAGTGGTCATGGGCCGCCGCACCGACGAGATGAAGGCCGCGCACGCGGCCCGCGCCGAGGCCGAGGCGGCCGCCTCCGGGGACGGGGGCGGGGAGGGTTCGGCGACCACCGCGTCGCCGCGGCAAACGCGATAGTGTGACGCACGTCCGGACAGGCGGCCGGTCCCCTCGGGAGGGTTCTCCCCCTTCGCGGCCCCGCTTCCGTGACCCACCACCCGAACCTCCGCGTGCGGCCTACGCCGTGGGCGATCGCCCACGCGCCACGCGGAGTCCCAGTGAGGAGTTGACACGCACGTGGAGCGCACTCTCGTTCTCATCAAGCCGGACGGCGTCCGCCGCAGCATCGTCGGCGAGGTCATCTCGCGCATCGAGCGCAAGGGCCTGAAGCTCGCCGCGATGGAGCTGCGCACGCTCGACGCCGAGACCGCCCGGACGCACTACGAGGAGCACGCGGAGCGCCCGTTCTTCGGCTCCCTCGTGGAGTTCATCACCGGCGGTCCCCTGGTCGCCCTGGTGGTCGAGGGCGAGCGCGCCGTGGAGGCCTTCCGGGCCCTGGCCGGCGCCACCGACCCGGTGACCGCCGCGCCCGGCACCGTCCGCGGCGACTTCGCGCTGGAGGTCCAGCAGAACATCGTGCACGGTTCGGACTCCACCTACTCGGCGGAGCGCGAGATCAAGCTGTTCTTCCCCGACCTGTAGGGGCCGGGCGGCCGCGGACCCTACGGCATGGGGTCCGCGGCCCGGTAGTCGACTTCTCATGGTTCGTCCGGTGACGAGGCATCAATTCGGTGTGTTTGCGTAACGGAGTAAGTGCTGACCGTTACGATGCGGGGGACTGAATACCTATCGTGCCGGAACGACTACGTATGGTCGCCCCGTGCAACCACGTCCGACACGGCGCCTCTGAGGACGTTACATGCCGAACAACCTTGCTTTTCTCGGCCGGGACATGGCCGTCGACCTGGGAACCGCCAACACGCTCGTGTACGTGCGCGGACGCGGCATCGTTCTGAACGAACCATCGGTGGTCGCACTCAACACGTCCACGGGAAAGATCGTCGCGGTCGGCATCGAGGCCAAGCAGATGATCGGCCGAACGCCGAACAACATCACCGCCATCCGCCCCCTCAAGGACGGCGTCATCGCCGACTTCGAGATCACCGAGCGGATGCTGCGCTACTTCATCCAGAAGATCCACCGGCGACGCCACTTCGCGAAACCGCGCATCATCGTCGCGGTCCCCAGCGGCATCACCTCGGTCGAGCACCGCGCCGTCAAGGAGGCGGGCTACCAGGCGGGCGCCCGCAGGGTCTACATCATCGAGGAGCCCATGGCCGCCGCCATCGGCGCCGGGCTCCCCGTGCACGAGCCCACCGGCAACATGGTCGTGGACATCGGCGGCGGCACCACCGAGGTGGCCGTCATCTCCATGGGCGGCATCGTCACCTCGCAGTCCATCCGCGTCGGCGGGGACGAGCTGGACCAGGCGATCATGACCTTCGTCAAGAAGGAGTACTCCCTGATGATCGGGGAGCGCACCGCCGAGGAGCTCAAGATCGCCATCGGCTCCGCCTACCCGACCGGACCCGAGGAGCTCCACGCCGAGGTGCGCGGACGCGACCTCGTCAGCGGGCTCCCCAAGACCGTCGTGCTCTCCGAGGGCGACGTCCGCCAGGCCATCGAGGAACCCGTCACCGCCATCGTCGACGCGGTCCGCACCAGCCTCGACAAGTGCCCCCCGGAGCTGTCCGGCGACATCATGGACCGGGGCGTGGCCGTGACCGGGGGCGGAGCACTGCTGCGCGGCCTGGACGACCGGCTCCTGCACGAGACGGGCATGCCCATCCACGTCGCCGAGAACGCGCTCGACTCCGTCGCGGTCGGATCCGGCACCTGCGTCGAGAACTACGAGAGGCTGCACCAGGTCCTCGTCCCGGAACGGCGGCGATGACATGCTCCGCGACTCACCGAGATCCCGGCTGGTCCTCGCCCTGCTGGTCGCGGCGGCCGTGGTCCTGCTCGTCCTGGACGCCCGGCCCGGCGCCGATCCCGTGACCTCCGTGGCCCGGGCGGGAGGCGAACTCGTGTTCGCCCCCGCCGCGGCCGGGGTCGGCTGGGCCGCCGCGCCCGCGGTCACCCTCTACGACGGCCTGCGCGAGGGGCCCCGGGCCGCCGCGCGCGTCGCCGAGCTGGAGGAGGCCAACGCCGCGCTGGAGGCCGAACTCCAGGCCGCCCGCATCGACCGCAACCGGTCCGACCAGCTCGACGACCTCCTGCACCTGTCCGGCCTCGGCGCCTACGAGGTGGTCCCCGCCCAGGCGGTCACCCGGTCCACCGCACGCGGTTACGCGCACACGGTCACCATCGACACCGGCACGGAGTCCGGTGTCCGCCCGGACATGACCGTCGTCAACGGATCCGGCCTGGTGGGGCGCGTGGTCGAGGCCGGCCCCCGCACCGCCACCGTCATGCTCGCCACCGACGTCAAGTCGGCGGTCGGGGCCCGCCTGGAATCCACCCGCAAGATCGGCGTGGTCAACGGCGGCTCCGTCCCGGGCGGACCCGAGGCCGACCTCACCCTGGAGCTGTTCGACATGGAGGCGCCGGTGGAGGCCGGCGACCGGATCGTGACGCTCGGATCCCACGAGGGCGCGCCCTTCGTCCCCGGAGTGCCCATCGGCACCGTCGACGAGGTGCAGGTCGCGCCGGGAGCGCTCAGCCGTATCGCCCGCCTCACCCCGGCCGTGGACTTCGCGTCCCTGGACGTGGTGGGCGTCGTCGTGGCGGGTCCCGACGACGACCCGCGGGACTCGGTGCTGCCGCCCAAGCCGAAGAAGCCCGAGAAGTCCGAGAAGCCCGAGGGAGAGCAGTGATGAGGTCCGCAGCGACCCTGGTCATGGTGGCCGCCGCCGTCCTCGCCCAGGCCACGATCGTCAACCGGCTCCCGTTCGCGTGGGGCCCCGGCCCCGATCTGGTGGTCGCGGCCGTCGTCGCGGTCGCCCTGACCACCAGCCCGGCCGCCGCGGCCGCGTGCGGTTTCGGTGCGGGCCTGGCCATGGACCTGCTGCCGCCCGCCGAGCACGCCGTCGGCCGCTACGCCCTCGTGCTGTGCCTGGCCGCCTACCTCGTCGCCCTGCTGCGCCGCAACACCGGGGCCCCGGGCGCGGTGGGTTCGCGCACCTCCGGCTGGGCGGCCGTCGGCGCCACCGCCGCCACCGCGCTGGGGGTGGGGGCCGGGTACGCGGCCGTCGGCCTCCTCATGGGCGACCAGCACATGACCCCGGCGGCCGTCGGGACCGGCGTCGGGGTGGGCGCGGCCCTCACGGTGCTCGTCGCACCGCTGGTCACCCTCCCCGTCCTGTGGGTGCGCGAGACACTCGCGGACAGCGAGTTCGCCACCGTCCAGGGCCCCATGGCCCCGGGAGGGTGGTGAGCCGTGCGCAAGCCGCCGTTCGACCCGACGCTCCCGGGGCCCAGGCTCGGCCGTGCCGGTCTGATCACCGCCCAGGTCCTGGTCCTGGTCCTGTTCGCCGTGCTGACCGCGCGCCTGTGGTACCTCCAGGTGCCCATGTCCGACCACTACCGCGACCTCGCGGTGGCCAACCACCACCAGCAGCTGATCGTCCCCGCGACGCGGGGACAGATCCTCGACGCCACCGGTAGGCCCCTGGTCAACAACCGGACCGAGCTGGTGGTCTCGGCCGACTACCACGAGCTCATGGGCATGGAGGACTCCGGCGAGAAGGTCCTGACCGACCTGTCCGAGGTCCTCGACGTCCCGGTGCGCGAGCTCCATCAGCGCATGCGCCTGTGCGGACCCGAGGTTGAGCGCCCCTGCTGGCCGGGCTCGCCCTACCAGCCGGTCACGCTCGCCGAGGACGTGGAGCCCTCGATCGCCCTCCAGATCATGGAGAGCGCCGACGACTTCCCCGGTGTCACCGCCCAGGCGCACGCCGTCCGCGAGTACCCCTACGGCGCGCACGCCGGACAGATCCTCGGCTACCTGCAGCCCGTCACCCAGGAGGAACTGGACGCCCGGGAGGAGCTGCGGACGCAGTTCACCGGTATCGACCAGGTGGGACGCGACGGCCTGGAAGCGGTCTACGACGCCGAGCTGCGGGGGACCGCGGGCCTGCGGACACTGGGGGTGAACAACCACGGCGAGGTGATGGACGTGATCTCCGACCGCCTGCCCGTGGCCGGCTCGCACCTGGTCACCCACCTCGACGTCGGCGTGCAGAAGATCGCCGAGGAGGCTCTGAAGGAGGGGATGGAGGCCGCCCGGCCCAGGTACAGGGCGGACTCCGGCGCCGCGATCGTCATGGACGTGCGCAACGGCGGCATCGTCGCGATGGCCAGCCTCCCGACCTACGACCCCGGCGTCTGGCAGGGCGGCATCGACCAGGAGACCTTCGACGAGATGCTCAGCGAGGAGGCGGGCGAGCCCATGCTCTCCCGTGCCGTGCAGGGCCAGTACCCGCCAGGGTCCACGTTCAAGATCTCGTCCCTGTCGGCCGCGGTGGAGAACGGCTTCTCGCTGCGCAGCACCTACGCCTGCCCCGGCTCGGTCAACATCGCCGGCCAGAACTACCAGAACTACGCGGGCGGCGGCCACGGGGCGCTGTCGCTGCACCAGGCCATCGTTGTCTCCTGCAACACCATCTTCTACAACTTCGGCTACCAGCTGTGGCTCAAGGACGGCGGGCTCAGGCCCGAGGGCGAGCCGACCGAGGCCATGGCCACCATGGCGCGGGGCTACGGCTTCGGGGCGCCGACCGGCATCGACCTGCCGTACGAGACCGGCGGCCGCATCCCCGACCGCGAGTGGAAGCGCACCTTCTGGGCGCAGACCCGGGAGAACAACTGCTACCGGGGCGAGCACGGATACCCGGAGGTCGCCGAGACCAACCCGTCGCACGCCTCCTACCTCAAGCGCCTCGCCCACGAGCAGTGCGTGGAGGGCTTCGAGTGGCGTGCGGGCGAGGCGGTGAACTTCGCGATCGGCCAGGGCGACGTCCTGGTCAGCCCGTTGCAGCTGACCCGGGCCTACGCCGCCATCGCGAACGGGGGCACGCTGTACGAGCCCCGCGTGGCCAAGGCGCTGGTCGCCGCGGACGGCAGCTCCGTCGAGGAGATCGAACCGGTCGTGGCCGGGCGGGTCCCCGTCAAGGACGAGACGATCGAGTACCTCCAGAAGGCGCTCACCGAGGTCACCAAGTCCGGTACCGGCCGCGGAGCCTTCGCGGAGTTCCCGCAGGACGACGTGTCCATCGCGGGCAAGACCGGCAGCGCCGACGCGCAGGAGCGCCAGGTGTCGTCCTGGTTCGCCTCCTACGCGCCGGCCGACGACCCGCAGTTCGCGGTGGTCGTCTTCGTCTCCCAGGGCGGAACGGGCGGTGAGACGTCCGCGCCCATCGCCCGCAAGATCTACGAGGGCATCTACGGGTTCTCCGGGAAGAAGGACAAGGACGACGACTCCGGCGGCGGCGAGCCCGCGCTCCCGGGCGGCAAGCCCTACTCGGAGCTGCCCGTGGTGCGTTCCGACGGTTCCATCGAAGTGTTGGATCGGTAGGCCATGAGCACACACACGGGCGCGCCGCTGTCGGGCCGCCGGACCGGCTTCGGCTCCGGCGCCGTCATGGCGGCCGGGGCGGCGCGCCGCCTGGACTGGGTCCTGATCGTCTCGGTGGCGGTGCTCTGCGCCATCGGCTCACTGCTGGTGTGGTCGGCGACCCTGCCCGGCGACGGCGGGGACCCGATGGACTCCACCGGCCACCTCCGCCGCCACCTGGCCCACCTGGCGGTGGCGTGGGTGGCGTGCCTGGTCGTCGCCTCGGTGGACTTCCGGACCGTGCGGGCGTACGCGCCCATCGTCTACGTGGCCACGGCGGTCGCCCTGGTCCTGGTGCTCACCCCGCTGGGTGCGGTGATCAACGGGTCGCGCGGGTGGATCGTGGTCGGGGCGTTCCAGTTCCAGCCGAGCGAGCTGGCCAAGGTCGGGCTCGTCCTGGTCCTGGCCACGCTCCTGGGCGAGCCGCGCGACGGCGAGAGCAGGCCGATGACCAGGGACGTCCTGTTCTGCCTGCTGGTCCTGGCGGTGCCGCTGGCCCTGGTGATGCTCCAGCCCGACCTGGGCACGACGCTGGTCCTCGGGGCGATCTTCCTGGGGATGCTCACGCTCTCGGGCGCGCCGTTCGTCTGGGTGGCCGGCATGCTCGCGTGCGGCGTCGCCGCGGTGTTCTGCGTGTTCTGGTTCGACCTCCTGGAGCCCTACCAGCTGGACCGCCTCGCCACCCTGGTGGACCCGTCCGCGGACCCGCAGGGCGCCGGGTACAACTCCAACCAGGCGCTCATCGCGGTGGGCTCGGGCGGGTTCAACGGGACCGGGCTGTTCCAGGGGGAGCAGACGCACGGCAGGTTCGTGCCGGAGCAGCACACGGACTTCATCTTCACGGTCGCCGGGGAGGAGCTGGGGTTCGCGGGGGCGGCCCTGGTCATCGCGCTGTTCGCCGTGGTCCTCTGGCGGATCCTGCGGATCGCCCTGGGATGCGACCAGCCCTACCCCCGCCTGCTGTGCGTGGGGGTGGCGGCGTGGTTCGGCTTCCAGACCTTCATCAACATCGGCATGGGGCTGGGGGTCATGCCCGTGACCGGCCTGCCGCTGCCGTTCGTGTCCTACGGCGGCACCGCGATCATGGCGAACATGCTGGGGCTGGGCCTGGTGCTGGGGATCAACTCCCGGGACCGGGGGTTCGAGTAGCGGTCGTGCGGCCCGCGACCGGGGCCCGGGGAGGGGCCGCCCTCCCCGGGCCCCGCCCGTCCCGGCCGGCGGCGCACCCCGCGGGCGTCCCGGCGGGCCCCTCGGGGAACGCCGACCGGCCCTGTGGACGGCCCGGGCCGGAGCCCTCCGGGCCGGTAGCCTGGGAACCTCCGGGCGGTCGCGCTCCAGCGGCTCCGCCGCCCGCTCCCGCCCCGGCGGGGGACAACACGCGTTCTGACACGATGTCCGCCGAACGAAGGCCCGCACCATGTCCGTCGAAAGCCTGTTTCCGCGCCTGGAACCCCTCCTGACCAAGGTGGGCAAGCCCATCCAGTACGTCGGGGGCGAACTCAACTCCGTGGTCAAGGAGTGGGACGGGGCCAGGGTCCGCTGGGCCCTCATGTATCCGGACGCCTACGAGGTGGGCGTGCCCAACCAGGGCGTGCAGATCCTGTACGAGGTCCTCAACGAGCGCGAGGGGGTGCTCGCCGAGCGCGCCTACGCGGTGTGGCCGGACCTGGAGGAGCTGATGCGCGAGCACGGCGTCCCGCACTTCACCGTGGACGCCCACCGGCCGCTGGCCGCCTTCGACGTGCTCGGGATCAGCTTCGCCAGCGAGATGGGCTACACCAACATGCTCACCGCGCTGGACCTGGCCGGGATCCCGCTGCGCTCCCGCGACCGCACCGACGACCACCCGATCGTGCTCGCCGGGGGGCACGCGGCGTTCAACCCCGAGCCGATCGCCGACTTCCTGGACGCGGTGGTCCTGGGCGACGGGGAGGAGATCAGCCTCGCCGTCACCGAGACCGTCCGCGCCTTCAAGGACGAGGGCCGGCCGGGCGGGCGCGACGGGCTGCTGCTGCGGCTGGCCGCGTCCGGCGGCGTGTACGTACCGCGCTTCTTCGACGTGGCCTACCACGGGGACGGGCGGATCGCCTCGTACACGCCCAACCGGCCCGGGGTCCCCGGCACGGTCCAGAAGCACACCGTGATGGACCTGGACGGGTGGCCCTACCCCAAGAGGCCGATCGTGCCCACGGCGGAGTCCGTGCACGAGCGGTACAGCGTGGAGATCTTCCGCGGCTGCACGCGGGGCTGCAGGTTCTGCCAGGCCGGGATGATCACGCGGCCGGTGCGCGAGCGCAGCCGGGAGACCGTCACGAGCATGGTCGAGGAGGGCGTGGCCGCGTCCGGGTTCCAGGAGGTGGGGCTCCTGTCGCTCTCCAGCGCCGACCACAGCGAGATCGGCGACATCGCCAAGGGGCTCGCGGACCGGTACGAGGGCACCAACACGGGCCTGTCCCTGCCCTCCACGAGGGTCGACGCGTTCAACATCGACCTCGCCAACGAGCTGACCCGCAACGGGCGCAGGTCGGGGCTGACCTTCGCGCCCGAGGGCGGCAGCGAGCGGATGCGCCGGGTGATCAACAAGATGGTCACCGAGGAGGACCTGATCCGGACCGTCACCGCCGCGTACGCGGCCGGGTGGCGGCAGGTGAAGCTGTACTTCATGTGCGGTCTGCCCACCGAGGAGGACGAGGACGTCCTCGCCATCGCCGACCTCGCGGCAGAGGTCATCCGGACCGGCCGGGAGGTGACCGGGCGCAAGGACATCCGGTGCACGGTCTCCATCGGCGGGTTCGTGCCCAAGCCCCAGACGCCCTTCCAATGGGCAGCCCAGACGCCGCACGAGGTCGTGGACGCACGGCTGCGCAAGCTGCGCGACGCGCTGCGGGGCGACCGCAGGTACGGCAAGTCCATCGGTCTGCGCTACCACGAGGGCCGCCCGTCCGTGGTGGAGGGCCTGCTGTCCCGGGGCGACCGCCGGGTGGGCCGGGTCATCGAGGAGGTGTGGCGCTCCGGAGGCCGGTTCGACGGCTGGAGCGAGCACTTCTCGTACGAGCGCTGGGAGCGGGCGGCCGTAACCGGACTGGCCGGCCTCCCGGTGGACCTCGACTGGTTCACGACCCGCGAGCGCGACGAGGAGGAGGTCCTGCCCTGGGACCACCTGGACGCGGGCCTCGACCGGTCGTGGCTGTGGCAGGACTGGCAGGACTCCCTGCACGGAGAGGAGTCGCTGGAGGTCGACGACTGCCGGTGGACCCCCTGCTACGACTGTGGGGTCTGTCCGAGTATGGGCACCAATATCCAGATCAACGCGCCGGCCGAGGGGCGCCCCCTGCTCCCGCTGACCGTCGAGTAGCCGCGTGCTCCGCCGCCGGCCGGGAGGACCCGGCTAGAGTCGGACGACTGTCCCGGTTGCCATGGCGGCGCCGGGACGGGCATCCCGTTGGTCGACGGCCCGTGCGCGGGCCCTGGGGGCGACAGTGCGAGCCGACGCGAGACGCAACCGCGAGAAGGTCCTGCGCGCGGCCTTCGAGGCCTTCGCCTCCGAGGGGCTGTCCGTCACCGTCCACGAGATCGCCCGGCGCGCCGGCGTGGGGGCCGGAACCGTCAGCAGGCACTTCCCCACCAAGGAGTCCCTCTACGGGGCCATCGTGCTCAGCCGGATGGAGCGCCTCGTGGGCGCGGCGAGGGCCTTCGCGCAGGAGGAGGCGCCGGGCGACGCCCTCGCCTCCTTCTTCGCGTTCGTGGTCGACGAGGGAGCGCTCGACCACGGGCTCGGCGAGGCGCTCCGAGGCGGCGGGTTCGACGTCGCCGCCGCGGTCCGCGGCACCGGCCACGACGTGGTGGCGGCGCTCGGCGAACTCCTCGCCGCGGCGCAGGAGGCGGGGGAGGTCCGCGACGACGTGGACGCCGCCGACGTCAAGGCGCTGATGGAGGGGTGCATGACCAGGGAGCGCGGGGGGACCGACGAGGCCGCGCGGCGCCGCACCGTGGCCGTGGTGCTGGCGGGGCTGCGTCCGCCCGCCTGACCGCCGTACCGGGCACGCCCCCGGGAACGGGGGAACCCCTGCTCCGCCGGGGGACGGCGGAGAACAGGGGTGCTCATGGCACGGGAGAGCGGGGTCGCTCACAGTGGCGTCAGGGCTACAGGAGTAGGATTCGCGCTCCGGGCGCTCTCTCGACCCTGTGGAGGGGAGTGGCCCGGGGAGAAGGTGTACGGCCCGGCGCCCCGCTCGCGCCGGGCCGTACGAGTAATAAGACTCGCGGGGTGCGCGGGGGGTTGCCATCTCCAGAAGATTTTCTTCGGATTTTTTTTCGGCGGCTCCGCGTTCAGGTGGTGAACACCGGTTCAGTGTCCGCTCCGAGACCTCGGGGACTTTTCGACCGCAGGTCAGTGGGGGAGATACCGGTATGCGTAGTCCTGCTGGCGCATGTGCACCACGGCGCACCGTACGCTGAGCAGGACGAGGAACAGCCCCTTCGAGGTCGCTCCGCCGACCACACCTGGGGGCATGAGGAAAGGAGTTGAGCTGCCCCCCGCACCCGAGGGCACCACCTCACCCTCCACCGCCAAGCCGGGACAGCGGCTTCGTGTCCGCTACGCCAAGCGCGGGCGCATGAGGTTCGCGAGTCACCGCGACATCGCCCGGGCGTTGGAACGGGCCCTGCGCAGGGCCTCCGTGCCCATGGCGTTCTCCGCCGGCTTCTCGCCTCACCCCAAGGTCTCCTACACGGGAGCGGCCCCCACCGGGGTCGCCAGCGAGGCGGAGTACCTTGAACTCGTCCTGGCCGAGGCACGCGAACCCGAACGGGTCCGAGCCGACATCGACGCCGCGATGCCCGAGGGCATCGACGTGGTCGAGGTCGTCGAGGCCCGGCATGCCGGGCTCGCGGATCGGCTCCAGGCCTCCGCTTGGCAGGTGGAGATGGACGGCGTCGACCCCGATGACGCCGCCAGGGCGGTGGCCGCCTACGCGGCCGCCGACAGTGTCGAGGTGGAGCGGATGACGAAGAAGGGTCGTCGCCGCTTCGACACACGACCGGCAGTGGTTCGTATCGACGTGTGCAGCGGATCCCACGGGCGCGTCCCAGGGGAACACGACACGGCATATGCCATACTTCGGATGGTTGTACGGCACACGACACCTGCTGTCCGACCAGACGACGTGCTGACCGGACTCCTCCGAGTGGCCGACCTCGCGCCGCCGTCATCACCCGTGATGACCCGGCTGGCGCAGGGGCCGCTGGACGAGGCGACAGGCGCGATCGCGGACCCGCTCACCGAGGACCGGCCCGAAGCTCTCACGAGCCCCGGACCCGCGAACGACAACGCGGACGAGCGGCGCGACGACGCACCACGGCCGTCAACGCCCATGGACGGGACCGCGCGGATGTGCGGCCCCGAAGCGGGGAACATGGGCGAAACCACAGGACTTCGCCCCGACGGCACCCCGGTGCCGTCGGCGGTGACACAGCGACGACAGTTCTCGTGAGCCGCGCCGGCGACCGAAAGGCCGCAGCGCGCCCGAGGACTTTGACGGGAGACCGCCCGGATGCTCGACAACGAGCCCAACGACGGTGCCGAGAGCACCGCGGGTACAACTGAAGCAAGCGCTCGCAAGGCGGCGCCCCCCGGCGGGGGAGGTGAGGTGCGTGTGACCACGCCGGCGCCGGTACGCGGCGTCCGCCGCGCGGCCGGACCGCCCCCGGAGCCGGACGACGTCTTCACCCCGCCCTCGATGCCCGTCACCTCGCTCGCCGGTTCCGGCGAGGGGGGCACGGTCAAGACGGCGGTGTCCACCACCGCCCGCAGGCGCACCGTGCGCGCCGCGGGCCGTCCCGACGAGGACCCGGCCCCGCGCCGCAGCCGCACCCGCGCCACCGCGGACACGGAGCCCGCGACCGCGCGGACCGCGGCCGAGGACTCCGCCGAGCGCGGCGACAAGGCCGCCGACACCCCTGACACCGCGGGGTCCGCCCGGACCCGCGGCCGGTCCCGTGCGCGCACGCGCGCGTCCGAGGCCGCCGAGACGCCCGAGGCGATCCCCGCCCAGGAGGACGAGGAGACCGCCGAGCAGGGTGGCGGCAGCGTCTTCCAGGCGCCCGCCATGCTGTTCCAGCCGCCGGTGGCCAGTGCCTCCCCGGCGCCCGTCGCCGACCCCTCCGCGGAAGAGGACGACGAGGACGAGGACGACGAGGAGGCCGAGGACACGGCCGACCGGTCCTCCGACGCAGAGGAGACCGGCGACCCCTCCGACGACCGTCCGAGCCGCCGTCGCCGCCGCCGGGGCGGCCGCGGCCGCGGCCGGTCCCGCTCCGGTGACGAGGCCGAGGGCGAGGCCCCCGAGCCCGCCGCGGAGAAGCCCGAGCGGCGCAGGAGCCGCGCGGCCGAGGTCGAGGCCGCCGACACCGCCGAGGACGACAACGACGTCGACGCCGAGTCCGACGAGGACACGGGGGAGGACGGCGAACGCGGCAGCAGCCGCCGTCGCCGCCGCCGTCGGCGCCGGTCCGGCGGGGGCTCGGGCGGCGAGACCACCGCCGACGACCCGCCCAACACCGTGGTCCGGGTGCGCGAGCCGCGAGCCGAGAAGCCGATCGAGGACGAGGTCCAGTCCGTCCGCGGCTCCACGCGGCTGGAGGCCAAGAAGCAGCGCCGCCGCGAGGGCCGCGAGCAGGGCCGCCGCCGCGCCCCGATCGTCACCGAGTCGGAGTTCCTGGCCCGCCGCGAGGCGGTCAAGCGCGACCTCGTCGTCCGCCGTACCGGCGACCGCACCCAGATCGCCGTCCTGGAGGACGACATCCTGGTCGAGCACTACGTCGACCGGGCCACCCACCGCTCCTACGTCGGCAACGTCTACCTGGGCCGCGTCCAGAACGTGCTGCCGTCCATGGAGGCCGCGTTCGTCGACATCGGCAAGGGCCGCAACGCCGTCCTGTACGCGGGCGAGGTCAACTGGGACTCGTTCGGCCTGGACGGCCAGCCCAAGCGCATCGAGTCGGTGCTCAAGTCCGGCCAGTCGGTCCTGGTACAGGTCACCAAGGACCCGGTCGGCCACAAGGGCGCCCGCCTGACCAGCCAGATCAGCCTGCCCGGCCGCTACCTCGTGTACGTGCCCGGCGGTTCCATGACGGGCATCAGCCGCAAGCTCCCCGACAAGGAGCGCGCACGCCTCAAGCAGATCCTCAAGAAGGTCATGCCGTCCGGCGCCGGGGTGATCGTGCGCACCGCGGCCGAGGGGGCCAGCGAGGAGGAGCTGGAGCGCGACATCACGCGCCTGGCCAAGCAGTGGGACTCGATCAAGCGCAAGTCCAAGTCGGCCAACGCGCCGTCGCTGCTCAACAGCGAGCCGGACCTCACCGTCCGGGTCGTGCGCGACGTCTTCAACGAGGACTTCTCCAGCCTGGTCGTCTCCGGCGAGGAGGCCTGGACCACCGTCCACGAGTACGTGGACTACGTGGCGCCCAACCTCGCCGAACGGCTCTCGCACTGGTCCGAGGACCGCGACGTCTTCTCCGCCTACCGCATCGACGAGCAGATCAACAAGGCCCTCGAGCGCAAGGTCTGGCTGCCCAGCGGCGGTTCCCTGGTCATCGACCGGACCGAGGCCATGACCGTGGTCGACGTCAACACCGGCAAGTTCACCGGCCAGGGCGGCAACCTGGAGGAGACGGTCACCAAGAACAACCTGGAGGCGGCGGAGGAGATCGTCCGCCAGCTCCGGTTGCGCGACATCGGCGGCATCATCGTCATCGACTTCATCGACATGGTGCTGGAGTCCAACCGGGACCTGGTGCTGCGCCGCATGCTGGAGTGCCTGTCGCGCGACCGCACCAAGCACCAGGTGGCGGAGGTCACCTCGCTGGGCCTGGTGCAGATGACCCGCAAGCGGGTCGGCCAGGGCCTTCTGGAGGCGTTCTCGCACACGTGCGAGCACTGCAGCGGGCGCGGTCTGGTGCTGTCCGGCGACCTCCTGGAGAAGGGCGCCGGCGCGGGCGGCAACGGCGGCGGGCGCAAGAAGAAGAAGGGCAAGGGCGACACCGACCAGCCCGCGGAGAAGGCGGAGAAGGCGGAGAAGCCCTCCGACGAGGGCGAGGGCGACGACGCGGCCGGGCAGGCCGAGCCGGAGCAGGAGCCCGAGCGGACCGCCGACGCCCCCGAGGCCGAGGCCGACAAGCCCGAGCAGGCCGAGGAGCAGGCCGAGCCCGCCAAGAAGACCCGCAAGCGCGCCACCCGCTCCCGCAAGGCCGCGGACGCGGCGGACGCCGAGCAGGCGGACACCGGCACGGCGGCCCAGGCGGAGGACGGGGCGGACTCCGCGCCCGCCCCCGCCGCGGACGCCGAGCCCGAGAAGGCCCCGGCGAAGAGGACCCGCACCCGGCGCACCGGAACCAAGGCCGCCCGCGCGGCGGCCGACAAGGGTGAGGCCGCGGTGCAGGACGGCGGTGGGGCGGACGCCGCAGGCGACGCCGACACCGCCGTCGGCGAGACGCCCGCCCCGGCGGAGAACGGCGACGAGGAGGCCGCGGAGCGGCCCAAGCGGCGCCGCACCCGGCGGGCCAAGACGGCGGCGGCCCCGCCGTCCGCCGTGGACGCGGGCTGACCGAGGCGGTACATACCGGCCGTGGTCCGGACGGGGGAGACCCCGTCCGAACCACGGCACGTGTGCAGGCCTGTAGCGGGCCGATGGTAATCTGATGGACGGTGCGTCGGCGCGTTCCACCACAATCGCGCGCCCCGACACCGAAGTGCTCTCCACGCAGGGTTTGTTTCCCTCAGATCCCCGCGCCCCGCTACAGGCGATCAGTGGATCGTGGAACGAGGCTTCTCCCCAACCACATGGGGGCGATCCTCCCGGCTGGCCTGGGCACAGGTACAGCCGGACCCGGACCCCGGAACTCACGTCTCGGGGATGGTCCCGAGCATTATTCGTTGAGCGAGCAGGAAGAGAGTTACCCGGTGTACGCGATCGTGCGAGCGGGCGGCCGACAGGAGAAGGTGTCTGTCGATGACGTCCTGAACATCGACAAGGTCTCCGATGAGACCGGTGCCACCATCACGTGGCAGCCCATCCTGGTCGTTGACGACGGCAACGTCATCAGCGACGCGGACAAGCTGAGCGGCTACTCGGTCACCGCCGAGATCCTCGGCGAGACCAAGGGCCCCAAGATCAACATCCTGAAGTACAAGAACAAGACCGGTTACAAGAAGCGCCAGGGGCACCGCCAGAAGCACACCCAGGTGCGCGTCACCGGCATCGCGGCGAAGTAGGAGGCCTGGAGAAATGGCACATAAGAAGGGCGCTTCGTCCAGCCGTAACGGTCGTGACTCGAATGCCCAGCGCCTCGGCGTGAAGCGTTTCGGCGGTCAGTCCGTCTCGGCCGGCGAGATCCTCATCCGTCAGCGCGGCACCAAGTTCCACCCCGGCGCCAACGTCGGCCGCGGTGGCGACGACACGCTGTTCGCTCTGGTCGCCGGGCAGGTCAAGTTCGGCAACTTCCGCGGCCGCAAGGCCGTGAACATCGTCCCTGTCGCCGCCGAGTAGGTTCGCGCACGGACGTTGTGGTTTCGAGGCGGGCCAGGGAACACTGGCCCGCCTCTCGCGTTGTCACTGAGTGACACGCGTGTTCCACCAGGTCACCCGCACGGGGACCGACAAGCAACGGGGAGAGCTATGCCTGACTTCGTCGACGAGGCGGTCTTGCACGTCAAGGCCGGGAACGGCGGGCATGGCTGCGCCTCCGTGCACCGTGAGAAGTTCAAACCTCTGGGCGGCCCGGACGGCGGCAACGGCGGCCGGGGCGGCGACATCGTCCTGGAGGTCGACGCGCAGGCCGCCACCCTGCTGGACTACCAGCGCCGCCCGCACCGCAACGCCCAGAACGGCACGCCCGGCCAGGGCGGACACCGGGCCGGGGCCAACGGGGACGACCTGGTCCTCACCGTCCCCGACGGCACGGTGGTCACCCGCGCGGACGGCGAGTTCATCGCCGACCTCGTGGGACACGGCACCCGCCTGGTCCTCGCCCAGGGGGGCCACGGCGGCCTGGGCAACGCCTCGCTGGCCTCCAAGAAGCGCAAGGCGCCCGGCTTCGCCCTCAAGGGCGAGGAGGGCGAGGCCTTCGACGTGCGCCTGGAGATGAAGACCATCGCCGACGTCGGCCTGGTGGGCTTCCCCAGCGCCGGCAAGTCGTCGCTGATCGCCGCCATGTCGGCGGCCCGGCCCAAGATCGCCGACTACCCCTTCACCACGCTCGTCCCCAACCTGGGAGTGGTGGAGGCGGGCACGACCCAGTACGTGATCGCCGACGTGCCCGGGCTCATCCCCGGAGCGAGCGACGGCAAGGGCCTGGGCCTGGAGTTCCTGCGCCACATCGAGCGGTGCTCGACCCTCCTGCACGTCCTGGACTGCGCCACCTACGAGCCGGGCCGAGACCCCGTGAGCGACCTCGACGCCCTGGAGGCGGAGCTGTCCGCCTACGGCGAGCGCGCCGGGGTGGACCTGTCCGACCGGCCGCGCATCGTCGCCCTGAACAAGGTCGACGTGCCCGAGGCCCGCGAGCTCGCCGAGCTCGTCACCCCGATGCTCGTCGAGCGCGGGTACAAGGTGATGGAGGTCTCCGCCGCCTCCCGTGAGGGCCTGCGCGAGCTGTCCTTCGCCCTGGGCGAGCAGGTCGCGGCCGCACGCGGGGCCGCCCCCGCCGCCGAGCCCACCCGGATCGTGATCCGTCCCAAGATGATCGGGGACACCCCCTTCGAGGTGGTGCCGCTGGGCAACAACGCCTTCCAGGTGCGCGGGGACAAGCCCGCCCGTTGGGTGGCCCAGACGGACTTCAGCAACGACGAGGCGGTCGGCTACCTGGCCGAACGGCTCAACCGCCTCGGCATCGAGGAGCAGCTGGCCAAGGCCGGGGCCACCGAGGGCGCCGAGGTGCACATCGGCACCGAGGAGGACTCCGTGGTCTTCGACTGGGACCCGTCCATGGACGCCGAGGTCGTCCCGTCCGGCCCGCGCGGAAGCGACGCCCGGCTGGGCTGACCCGCGCGGGGACCGACGGCCCGGCCGAACAGGAACGTGCGCGGCGCCCGACCGGGGCGCCGCGCCCTGGATGGAAAGCCCCACACGGTGCACAGCGCAGAACTCGAGAAGTCCGACCGGGCGGAAACCGCAGGACGGGCGGCGGTGGCCTCGGCCCGCAGGGTCGTGGTGAAGGTGGGGTCGTCGTCCTTGACGACCCCCGAGGGCCGGATCGACTCCGGGCGCATCCGCGACCTGGTCGAGGTGCTGGCGGCCCGCCGGGCCCTCGGCCAGGAGGTGATCCTGGTCTCCTCCGGCGCGGTCGCCGCCGGGATGACCCCGCTCGGCATGGCCCGCCGGCCCCGCGACCTCGCCTCCCAGCAGGCCGCGGCGAGCGTCGGCCAGGGGCTGCTGCTCGCCGCGTACACGGCCGAGCTGGCCGGACACGGGCTCAACGCCGCCCAGGTCCTGCTCACGGTCGAGGACATGATGCGCAGGGTCCAGCACCGCAACGCGCAGCGCACGCTGCGCCGCCTGCTGGACATCGGAGCGGTCCCCATCGTCAACGAGAACGACACGGTGGCCACCCACGAACTGCGGTTCGGCGACAACGACCGGCTCGCGGCCCTGGTCGCGCACCTGATGCGCGCAGACGCGCTGGTCCTGCTGTCGGACGTGGACGCCCTCTACGACGGGAACCCGTCCGACCCGGGGGCGTCCGTGGTCAGCCTGGTGCGCGGGCCCGAGGACCTGGACGGCATCGACATCGGCAGCTCCGGCAGGCGCGGCGTGGGCACGGGGGGGATGGTCACCAAGGTCGCCTCCGCGCGGATCGCCACGGAGGCCGGCGTGCACACGATGCTGACCTCCGCGGCCAACGCGCGGGCAGCCCTGGCGGGCGACAGGGTCGGCACCCTGTTCGCCGCGGGGGGCGGGCGCCGTCCCTCGGCCCGCCAGCTGTGGCTGGCGCACGCGACCGCCGGACGGGGCAGCCTGGTGCTGGATCCGGGCGCGGTCGCGGCGGTCGTACGGGAGAAGGCGTCACTGCTCCCGGCCGGTGTGGTGCGGGTGAGGGGGGAGTTCAGCGCGGGGGACCCCGTCGACCTGTGCGACGAGCAGGGCACCGTGGTCGCGCGCGGGCTGGTCAACTACGACGCGGCCGAGGTGCCCGACCTGATGGGCAGGTCCACGCGCTGGCTCGCCCGTGAGCTGGGGCCCTCCTACGAGCGGGAGCTCGTGCACCGGGACGACCTCGTCGTCCTCTAGGGAGTGCGGCGGAAGGGCCGGGCCGGAGGGCCCTCCCGCGCCGTCCGCACGTTCTGTGAGACCCCTGTGGCAAGGTCGGGGGACATCCCCGAGGAGAGAAGCGAAGACATCCATGCCTAGCCTGGTGGCGAGAATGCTCGCGGTGGCGTTCCGGGTGGCGCGCAAGCGCCCGATGGAGACCGTGGAGGGCGCACGGGAGCGCATCGAGGAGGCCAAGGACGACCCCGAGCCGCCGCACTGGGTCGCCAAGCGGCACGAGATCACCCTGCGCGAGGTGGGGGGGTTCCGGAGTTACACCGTCCTGCCCCGTGAGCGGGAGGACGAACCGGACAAGGCCGTCCTGTACCTGCACGGGGGCTCGTACATCAGCGAGATCTCCCCGTGGCACTGGGTGCTGATCTCCCGCATGGCCGACACGGGGTGCCGGGTCGAGGTGCCCGTCTACGGGTTGGCGCCGGAGCACACCTACCGCGAGGCCTTCGGGTTCCTCCACGCGGTCTACCGCGAACTCCTGGAGCACGCAGACCCGGGGCGGACCGTCTTCGCGGGCGACTCGGCGGGCGCCGGGCTGGCACTGGCCCTCGCCCAGACGCTGCCCGGGGAGGACCTGCCTCGGCCCGCCCGGCTGATCCTCGTCTCACCGTGGGCGGACCTCACCATGTCCAACCCCGACATCGCCGAGGTGGAGGGGAGGGACCCGTGGCTCAGCCCGGTCGGCCTCAGGGAGGCCGCCAAGGCGTGGGCGGGCGGCGACGACCTCTCCGTGCCCAGGCTCAGCCCCATCAACGGGCGGCTGGCCGGGCTTCCCCCCATCGACCTCTACATCGGCACCCGTGACGTGTTCCTGCCCGACACCCGCCGCCTGCGCGACCTCGTCACCGAGGCGGGCGGCGAGGTGGAGCTGCACGAGGAGGCGGGCGCCTTCCACGTGTATCCACTGGTCCCGGTGCCCGAGGGCAGCCGGGCGCGTGCGGCGATCATCGGTACCGTCCAGGACCTGTGAGACCGTCCGCGGGCGCGGACACCCAGGGCCGCCACCCCGCGCGGACGCCGCGGAGCAGACCGTGCCGGAGGGCTCGGGCGGGGTGGAGCCGCCCCCCCGCGCGCGGACGCCGCCCCCGGCCCCGCGGGGAGCGCTCAGGCCAGCCTGCTGACGACCGAGAGCGGCAGCACCCGCATCGCGAAGCCGATGGGGACCCAGGGCCAGGCGGGCACGTACGCCTTCACGCGCCGCCGCTCGATGGCGGCCACCATGGAGCGGACGCCGGGCACGGTGTCCACCATGAACCGCGTCCTCTGCTCCACGCGCTCGTTCATACCGGTGCGGATGTAGCCGGGGTGGACGACGGACACGTCCAGGCCGGGCACACGCTCCGCGCGCAGGCCCTCGGCGATGGCGGAGACCCCCGCCTTGGTGGCGGCGTACACGGTCATGGACCTGCGCATGCCGCGCAGGGCCGACATGGACGAGATGAGCACCAGGTGGCCGTGCCCCTGGGCGCGGAAGATCCCCATGGCGGCCTCGGTCTGGGCGAGGGCGCCCATGAAGTTGGTCTCCGCCGTCCGGCGGTTGGCGTCGTGGCGCCCCGTCCCGAGGGCCGCGCCCTTGCCGAGGCCGGCGTTGACGATCACGCGGTCCATACCGCCGAAGGCGTCGGCCAGGTCGCCGAACACCGAGAACACGGCGTCGGCGTCGGTGACGTCGAGGGCGCGCAGTTCGACCCGCCGTCCGGGGTGGGCCGCGGTGATCTCCTCGCGCAGCGCCTCCATCCGGTCGACGCGCCGCGCGCACAGGGCCAGGTCGTAGCCGAGGGCGGCGAACTGGCGCGCCATCTCGGCTCCCAGACCGGCGCTGGCGCCGCTGATCAGGATCGTTCCCTTGCTCATACCTGCTTCTCCGTGGTGTTCGTCGTTCCGGTGTCCCGTGCCCGGCGGGGTGTGGCCGGGCACCGGCCGCCGCGGGGGCCGGAGGGGGCGGGACCGGCCGCGTCGACACTACGGTCCCGTCGGGCGGCGTGCGACGGCGCGGGCGTGGGAGCGCCGGGGTGGACGCGGACCACACGGGAGGGGGCGGGCGCCGCGCGGCACGGCCCCGGCGCGGGGCGCCGTCCTCCTGGGCCGACACACCCGTCGCGAGGTCCTAGGATGCGGGGCGTGAGCGAACGAACGATGCGACACGGCGACGACCACCCCCACCGGGGCGAGGTCCGCGAGATCCCCACCTCAGAGAACGCCACCCGGCTGGCGTACGCCCCCGAGCGCGACGGCCTCGCCGACGCGGGCGAGATCGTGTGGACGTGGGTGCCCTACGAGGAGGACCCGAAGCAGGGCAAGGACCGCCCGCTGCTGGTCGTCGGCCGCAGGGGCAGGCGCCTGCACGGCCTGATGCTGTCCTCGCAGCGCCCCGAGGAGTGGGAGCGCCAGGACTGGCTGCCGATCGGCTCGGGGCCCTGGGACCGGGAGGGGCGCGAATCGTTCCTCCGCGCGGACCGGCTCTTCGAGTTCGACGAGGACGACATCCGGCGTGAGGCCGCGGTCATGGACGAGGAGATGTTCTGGCTGGTCGCGGACGTCTTGCGCAGCCGCTACGGCTGGACCTGACCCGCGGGGCCGCCCGGGGCCCGGTCCCGGGCGGCCCGCACCGGCGGCGCCCTCAGAGGGCGCTTCCCCCCGTTGCGTCGATGACCTGTCCGGTGGTCCACCCGGCCTCGGGCGAGGCCAGGTAGCGGACCAGGGCCGAGATGTCCTCCGCCTCGCCGACCCTGCCGAAGACGGAGAGGCCGGCCGCCCTCTCCCGGGCCCCGGGTTCGCCGAGCCAGCCCGCGTTCATGTCGGTGTCGACCACCCCGGGCATGACCGCGTTGACCGTGACCCCGCGTGGCCCGAAGGCCGGCGCGAGCGCCAGGGTGAGGGCGTTGAGGGCCGCCTTGGACGCGGAGTAGACGGGGTGGGTCGGGGCGGCGACACGGGTGTATCCGGTGGAGATGTTCACGATGCGACCGTTCCGGCCCATGCTCGGGGCCAGCCGCTGGATGAGGAACAGCGGCGCGGTGAGGTTGACGTCCATGACCCGGTGGTAGGTGGGCGCGTCGATCCTTCCCAGTTCCTGGGGTTCGCCGATGCCCGCGTTGTTGACCAGCACGTCCACCTCCCTCCGGCCCGTGGTTCTCTCGGCCTCTTCCAGGAACGCGCCCGCGGTGGCCTCCACCGCGTCCAGGGTGTCGGCCCCGAAGTCGGCGCGGATCGTGACCGCTCGCGCGCCCCGCTCCTCGATCAGCTCCGCGGTACGGGCGGCGGACTCCCCGTCACCGCGGTACTGCACCCCCACGAGGGCGGCGCCGTCCTCCGCGAGGGCCAGTGCTATCGCCCGTCCGATGCCGCGGGTACCGCCCGTGACCAGTGCTGTCCGGCTCATCCCGTCCTCATTTCATAGTGATCGCTACAGAATGAAGATTACTATAGTGGTCACTATGGAAAAAAGGCGGGCCGAGGGGCGCGGCCGACCGCGCGAGTTCGACGAGGAGCGGGTCCTGGACCGGGCGATGACCGTCTTCTGGCGGCACGGTTTCGAGGGGGCGAGTCTGAGCGAGCTCCAGCGGGCCACGGGGCTGACGCCGCCGAGCCTCTACAACGCGTTCGGGTCCAAGCTGGGGCTGTACGAGGCGTGCTTGGACCACTACGCCCGGGGCGTGGGAGCGGGCACGGCGAAGGTGCTCGACGAACCCGAGGCGTCCCGTGACGGCATGAGGCGGCTGCTGGCGAACGCGGCGCGTGACTTCACCGAGCCGGACCGGCCGCACGGGTGCATGATCTCCACCGCGGCCCTGGCCGTGGGCGAACGGCACGCGGAGGTCGGGCGGGCGGTCGCCGCGCGACGGGCCCGGACGATGGAGGCGGTGGCCGCCTACCTGGGGCGCGCCAAAGACGCGGGGGAGCTGCCGCGGGGAGCCGACACCGCGGCTCTGGCGCGGTACTTCGGCGCCCTCATCCAGGGGATGTCCGTCCAGGCCGGGGACGGGGCGGACCGTGCCGACCTGGAGGCGCTGGTCGGGGTGGCCATGGAGGCGTGGCCCCGGGGGTGAGCGCGCCCTGCGGAGACCCGGCCCCGGCGCGCGGGCGGGCCGGCCGCCGGAACGCGCGGGGAGACGGGACGCCCCGGGTCGGCGCGCGGGGAGCGGGGCCGGGGCCCGCGGAGGGCCCCGGCGCGGACCGTCGCGTCAGGTGAGGGCCAGCAGGCGGACGGGGCCGCCCGAACCGCCCCTGATGTTGGCGACGCCCACGACCGCCATCGCCCCGTTCTCCGGGGCGGTCTCCAGGTGGGCGACCATCTCCACGGCGTACTTGTTCTCGCCGAGCAGGAACACGTGCCCCTCGGGGTTGGACGCGGAGTCGGGCCCGTAGTCGAAGCTCGGGGTGTCCACGGCGACCCCGGCGATGTCCCGCTCGGACAGCAGCCAGGCGAGCGCCTCGAGCTCGAACCCGGGGAAGTGGGCGATGCCGTCGCTGCCGCGGTTGAGCATCGCCTCCTCGCTCTGGAGGACCCGCGCGCTCCAGCCGGAGTCCATGGCGACCAGGGCCCCCTGGGGGATGCGTCCGTGGCGCCGTTCCCAGCGGCGCAGGTCGGCCACGCCCACCTGCGCGTCGAAGTCCCGTGCGGCGCGGTCGGAGATGCGGATGACGACGAGGGGGCAGACCAGGTCGCGCGGGTCGACCTCGTGCGTGTGCAGGGCGTCGGGGCTGTCGTTGAAGTGCCACGGCGCGTCGAAGTGCGTCCCGGTGTGCTCGTCGATCTCCAGCTTGAGCGCGTTGAACCCGTCCTCCGCGATCGACGCGAACTGGAAGATGTTGGGGTCGAGGATGTAGGGCCGGTAGATCGGGAAGTCGTTGTGGAGGACGTGGGTGAGGTCCGTGACCCTCAGCCGCGAGGGGCTGATGTCCGCGATGGTCTGGGCGTGGGCGGACTCCACCGGACCCCCGAGGGCCCCGATCCCCGTCAGCACCGCGCCGACGGCGGCCGATCCGGTCAGCATGCGGCGCCGGTTCACCCCGCTGCTCACCAGGCGTGCGGACGGGTCCGGGCGCTCGGCCGTGATCGTGCCCCCGGGCGTTTCCGGGGTGTGTCCCGAGGCGGTCATGAAAGTCTTTCGGGCCTTGTGGATCACGTGGGGTCCGCACATCGTAGTGTTCCTCTTCCAGGTCTGGCTGATCGAGCTAGGAGGAGTATACGATCTCTTATGCAAAAGAGAAGACTGATTTGCATAAGATATCTTTTTCTGCCGACGGGGTCGCTCCGCGGGAGGGCTGGGCCGGGGCGCTCCCGATGCGGGCGGTGATCCGGCGGACACGCAGACGGAGGGCCGACGGGCCGGGCGCAGCCCCGTCCGGGCGTGCGCGGGCCGCCCGGGAGGGGCGGGTGAGAAGGCGTGAGGGGCGCGGGCTCGGACCTTGCGCGGTTTTCTCCGGACTTTCATGTTCTCGTTCGGAAAAACACCTCGTACCGTGCGGGCCGGACCGCGGCGTCCGACCCCCGCGCCGAAATGAGGGAATTCCCCTCGCGGGACACCCGGTTCCCCGGGGTATTTCACGGGATATTCACGCGACCCGCGTCCGGAATTCCCGTGCGACCCCGCCCGCCGGGCCGGACGGCCCGGCGCGGATCACGCGGAGTGACGGCTCCGGTCCGCGGACCGGACGACCGTCGCCGGGGCCGAGCCGTCCGAGGACTGGTCCAGCAGCCTCCGCGAGACGGTCACCTCGAAGGTCTCGGGTGATTCCGCGAGGACCTCGGACAGCGCCAGGCAGCCGGACACCACGTGGTGCCGTATCCACTCGACGGTGTACAGGTCCGCCTCCGTCCCCGGGCGGAGCCTGACGCGCAGGCGCAGTCGTTCGTCCTTGGTGTGGGGGGAGGTCAGGACCACCTGGGCGGCCTCCACCGAGTCGAGCTGGAGGGCGAGCGACGCCAGGTCGGCGGGGTCGACCAGGTTGCTGAGCGGCCCGTAGGGTGCGTCGATGCGGCTGTGGGTCCGCAGGGCCCGGCCGGGGCGGCCGCAGGAGCAGGACGTCCACTCGGCCCCGGTGCCGGTGTCGTAGCGCAGCAGGGGGACGACCGACTTCCTGTGCGTGACGGTCACGAGCATGCGCCCGCCGACGATCTCCGTGTGCTGGTAGGGGAGCGGGTGGAAGGTGTCGACCGCGCAGTCGGGGCCGCTGTGGCCGATGATCCAGGTCTCCGCGGACCCGAACAGCGACCACGTGCGCAGGTGTGGGAAGTACGTGCGGATCAGTGAACGCGTCTCCGCGTCCATCGCGGGTCCGCTCCAGAGCACCTTGCTCAGGAAGTCCAGGCGCCGGCCCGAGGCGGCGCAGAAGCGGAGGATGCGCTGGACCGTGTCCAGGGTGGTGGCGACGGCGGTCACGCCGTGCTGCTCGAAGAGGTCGAGGCACGGTTCGATCATCTGGTCCGTCGGGGCGTCGAGCGACAGCGTGGGGATCCCGGCCCGCGCGGCGAGCGCGTTGTGGAGGTCGTGCGACGCGCGCAGGTGGAACGGGGTGCTCAGGCTCGCGAGCAGGTCGCCCGGGGCGAAGGGGCGAAGGTGGGGGAAGATCTCGTCCACGTGCAGGTCGGAGGGGAGAGCGCCCATGCGGCTCGTGGACGTCGTGCCGCCCATGAGGTGGAGCGAGGCGCGGGAGAGCTCGGCCGGGTTCTCCCTCATCATCGCGTCGACGGCCTCGCCGAGCTCCTCGCGGGTGAGGGGCGGCAGGTCGACCAGGCGGGGCCGCCTGCCCAGGCCGAGGTAGCGGCCGTACTTGTGCCGCATGGACGGGATCCTCGTGAGGCGCTGCAGCGCCTGGGCCAGGGGGAGTGGCCCCTCCACCATTCCTCCGATATTCATCGTCATTCTCGTGCTCGCATCTCTGGGTGTTAGGGATTGCGTTCATCCCGCCGGGGACAGCTGCGGTGACGTAAATGAATCTGAAATTCTTGTTAAGTCTTCTCGGGGAATGCCTTCGGTGGCGGCATGGCTGGTTCGTGGCCGTTCGGACAGTAAAGCAGATTCCTTCACGGCGGGACATGGCGAAGATTTCCGCCGATAGTGAGCGCGCGATCACCGCAGGTCATGTTCACTTGTTGGGAGATGTCTCGGAGCGTGGTCCCTCCGTGGCCGGATGTGGTCGAGTGATCTTGCTCACCGCGAACGGTCGGAAGGGGAACACCTGTGCGGAGCCGCCCGGTTCCCGGGAGGCCGGCGGACGCCCTCCGGGACCACTCGGAGAGGGTCGGGGGCGCGGCGCGCCGACGGAGGCCGGGTCTTCTCCCCGGGGCGGCGAGGGCCGCGCATCCGGTCGGGAGGGGGCGGCGGGCCGGTTCCGCACATGCGTCGGCCGGCCTCCGGAGCGAGGAGGGGGCCGCTCGCGCGTTCTGCGTGAACCCGGCGGGACAGGGCGCGCCCTCCGCGCGTCACCGCGCCCGCGGAGGGGCGGGCCGTTCCCGGGCACGGCCGTCACCACCGAGCCGCGCGCCCGCGGGGAGCCGCGGCTTCAGCGAATGCTCGACGCGGCCGGGGAGCACCGAGCCGTGCGCCCGCGGGGAGGCGCCGCCGGGGCGGCGGAGCTCTGGGGGGGCACCGGCGCCGCCGACGCCCCCGGTGCGCGGTCGGCCGGGGAGCGGCCGGCCGACCGCGCTGGAAGGGCCCTCAGGCGAGGCTCGGCGCGGCCCGTCCGGCGTCCTCGGACGGGCGGAGGCGGCCGCGGGCCCGGCCCAGGTGCGCGGCCAGTTCCACGCGGAGCCGGGCGTGGTCCCCGGCGTGGCCGTGGGCGGCGACGTAGCCGTCCGGGCGGATCAGGTGGTACCCCGGGGCCGAGCACAGGCGGTGCTCCGAGGCCTGTGCGGCCGACAGCGTCACCGTCCGCACCTGCGGCCGGTCGGAGGCGAGCGCGGAGAACGGCTCCCCGGGCCGGGCCCGGGACCGGTCCGGGGTGACGGCGAGCGTCCAGCCGGGCAGCTCCGGCCCGTCGCCGGCCCGCCCGTGCCCCGTCTCCGTGTTCCGCGGCGCGGTGACCCCCAGGGACACCGCGAGGGAGCGGGGGAGGGCGTGCCCGGTGCGGACGGCGCCCGCCAGCCGCCCGGTGAGCCGGCACAGGGACGGCCAGGCGGGGTCCTGTGTGAGCCGTGCGGGTGTGTACCGGAACCGGTATCCGGCCATGACGGGCAGGTATCCGCGCTCCATGACCGGCTCCAGGAGCCGGAAGGCCGCGTCCCGGCCCGCGGTCTGCAGGGGGTGCTGGAGCATCCACCCGCGCGTCTGGATGTCGGTGTCCCGCACGACCTGGCGCGCCACGTCCTTGCGCTCCGGGCCGTAGGTGCCGAGCAGTTCCGGAGGGGCCTCGCCCCCGACCACCGCGGCCAGTTTCCAGGCGAGGTTCTGCGCGTCCTGCATCCCGGTGTTGAGCCCCTGGCCCCCGGCGGGGCTGTGCACGTGCGCGGCGTCCCCCGCGAGGAAGACCCGGCCCCGCTGGAAGTCGTCCGCGTGCCTGCGGTGCACGCGGAACACGGACTCCCACACGGGGTCGACCAGGCGCACGCCGCCCGGCCCCTGCTCGTCGGTGATCCGCTGGAGCAGGTCGACGCCGGCCTTCTCCCCGGGCGGGAGGCTCGCGAAGAACCGGAAGACGCCGTCGGGCAGGGCGACGATCACCAGGGCGCCCTGGGGCGACTGGTAGTAGAGCGCCTCGTCGGTCGGCAGCTCCCCCTCGATGCGGCAGTCCACGAGGGCGAACGCCGACTCGTAGGTGCTTCCGACGAAACCGGTGCCGATCTGGGCGCGCACCGCGCTGCCCGCGCCGTCCGCGCCGATGACGAAGGGCGCGTGGTAGCGCTCGACGGTCCCGTCGGAGTGTTCGAGGATCGCCGTCACCCCCTCGGTCGCGGTGATGTCGCCGGAGAAGTCCAGCCCGTCGAGGGCGAGCAGCCGCACCCCCCGTTCGATGCGTCCGCCCAGGGCGTGCAGCCGCTCGGTGAGCACGCGCTCGGTCTCGTTCTGGGGCAGGCACACGGGGGCCAGGTGCTCGGGGAAGGCGAACGAGGCCAGGGGCTCGCCGGAGGAGAAGTAGCGGAACCTCCGGATGTCGATGCCGGCGTGCCGGGTCGGCTCCAGGGCCCCCAGGTCGTCCAGCAGGTCGAGGGTGCGGGGCCAGAGCAGCAGAGCCTTGGGGAAGGGGGACGCGGTCTCGGCGCGGTCGATGAGCCGGACGCGTGTTCCTCGTCTCAGAAGCTCGCACGCGGCGGTCAGGCCGACGGGTCCGGCGCCGACGACGAGCACGTCGGCGGGCGGGGCGGCTGTGCGGGTGGAAGGTGTGTCGTCACTGGTCAACGGCATCTCGGGGAGCTCCGATCGATCCTGTTGCGGTGGTACGTCCCGGGTCCGCCCACCGCGTACCCGGCCAGGTCTATAAGATTGACGATGAGCATAAGATACCTTATGTTCATCCACGAATGGATAGTCATAAGAATCCGAATCATGAGGTGTGGGAATGGCGATAGACGCAACGGATCGGCCGGGCGCACAGCTCGCTCCCGCCCCGTTGACCAGAGGGCAGGCGGTGGCCACACTCGTCGCCGTCGCCCTGTCCAGCGTGATGCTGCCGCTCGCCGTCACCGCTCCGGCAGTGGCGCTCACCCAGCTCGCGGCCGACCTGAACGCCACGGTCGGCGAGGCCCAGTGGGTCCAGAACGCCTACAACGTGACCTTCGCGGCGTTCATGCTCGCCGCGGGCGGGCTCGCCGACCGGTTCGGCAGGCGCCGGGTCCTCGTCATCGGCCTCGTCGTCTTCACCGCCATGGCCACGGTGATCGGCCTCTCCTCCAACATCGTCGTCATCGACATCGCCAGGGCGGTCCAGGGCATCGGCGCCGCGGGCATCATGACCAGCGGGTCGGCGATCCTCGCCGACTCCTTCCGCGGCGTGGCCAGGGCCAGGGCCTTCGGCCTCCTGGGCACCTCGTTCGGCTTCGGCCTGGCCATGGGCCCGTTCGTCGCCGGACTGATGGTCAACTTCGCGGACTGGCGCATGGTGTTCCTGATGAACATCGCGTTCGCCGCAGTCGTCCTGCTCCTGGTGCGCTCGATCCGGGAGTCGAGCGACCCCAACTCCACCTCGGTGGACTGGGGCGGTGTCATGACCTTCAGCACCAGCCTGTTCCTGCTCTCCCTGGCCTTCGTCCAGGGGGCCGAGGCGGGCTGGCTCAGCCTGAGCGCGATCGGTTCCGCGGTCGGGTTCGTCGTCTTCCTCGCGGCCTTCGTCCTGGTGGAGTCGCGGGTCCGGCGCCCGATGTTCGACCTCTCGCTGTTCAAGCGGCCCACGTTCGTCGTGGTGGTCTGCCAGCCCTTCACCATCACCTTCGGCTTCGTGGTCCTGCTCGTCTACCTGCCGCCCTTCTTCCAGGGCGTGGGAGGGTTCGGCGCGGCCGAGGCCGGAGCCCTGCTCCTTCCCCTGACCCTGCCCGTGCTCGCCCTGCCGATGCTGGCCGGGCAGCTGGCCGCCAGGCTCCCCCTGCGGGTCATGCTCGCCACCAGTTCCCTGCTCATCGCGGGCGGGTCCCTGTGGCTGATGACCCTCCAGCCGGGTCAGCACTGGACGGCGCTGGCCGCGCCCCTGGCGCTGTTCGGCACGGGCGTGGGAAGCGCCTTCGGCGTCATGGACAACGCCGCGCTCAGCTCCGTGGAGGTCGAGCGGGCCGGAATGGCCTCGGGCATCTTCAACACCATGCGCATCACCGGGGAGAGCGTGGCGATCGCCGGCGCCGGATCGGTGCTGGCGACCCTCTCGCTGAGCACGCTCGACCTCTCCTTCGCCAGTCCCGAGCAGGAGCGGACCCTGGCGGGTGAGGCCACCCAGGGCCGGCTCGAGACGGCACTGGGCCAGTTCGCCGCCGGAGACCGCCAGACCGCTCTGGACGCGGTGTCGACCAGCCTCACCTCGGCGATGCACACCACGTTCCTCGGACTGGCGCTCCTCGCCCTGGCCGGCGCGGTGGTCACCTTCCTCGTCGTCAAGGAACGCGAACTCCGCTAGCCGACCCCGGACCGCCCCCTCCGGGAGGTCCCCGCCGGACCCCGCCACCAGACCCCCGCCGGACCCCACCACCGGACCCCGCCCCGTCCGCCGACGCTCCCCGGGAGGCACTCCCCGCTCCGCGGCCTCCCCGCCAGATCAGGTCCCCGAGCCCGAGGAATGCGAGACAGACCATGCAGATGCCCGTGCGCCACCTCCTCAACGGCGACACCGACACCGCGACAGCCCACCCGGACGGTCCGAACCTGGACTACGAGCGGACCCTCGACCGCACCGTCGTCCACCGGGAGTCGCTGGCGGAGGTCTTCGTCACCGACACCCAGCCCCTGGGCGGCGACGCCCACGCGGCCGCCGCCCAGCTCCCCCGGTCGCACGCCTACTACGGCGACCACCTTCTCCGCCCCCGCCTCCACGACCCGGTGCTGCTGCTCGAGGCGTGCCGGCAGGTGGGCCTGGCCATCGCCCACACCCACTACGGGGTCCCCTTCGACCACAAGTTCGTGCTCACCACCCTGGGCATCAACATCACGCGCCCCGAGCGGATGGCGGTGGGGACCGCCCCGTGCGCCCTCCGGATGCTCTGCTCGGTCGAGGACAAGAGGGTCAAGGAAGGCCGCGTCGTCGGCTACGACGCCAGGTTCCGCCTGTTCGTCGACGGCACCGAGGTCGGCAACGCCGTCGTCGGCCTGCGCTTCAAGTCCCCGGCGAGCTACGGGGCGCTGCGCCTGAGCAACCGCTCGGGAGCCCCGGTCCCCTCCACGGAGACCTTCGACTTCGCCGTCACCGGGGAGGTCCCCGCCCCCTACCTCGTCGGCCGGTCCAACGGCGACAACGTGGTCCTGACCGGGCTCGCGGGGGACGGGGACGCGGTGTCGGCCTCCCTGCGCGTGCTCCCGCAGCACCCGAGCCTGTTCGACCACGCCCAGGACCACCTGCCCGGCATGGTCCTGATCGAGGCCGGGCGCCAGCTGGCCCTGAACACGCTCATGGAGGTCCAGGGGACCTCGCCCGCCAAGGCCTACCCGGCCGAGATCACCGCCACCTTCACCAGCTTCGGCGAACTGGAGCCCCGGACCGAGGTGCGGGCCCGCACCGCTCCGGCGACCGCGGAGGAGGGCGAAGGGGTCTACTACACGCAGGGCGGGATCGTGGAGTTCATCGCGCCCACCGGCGGCCCGGAGCAGTCCCCGGCCTCCGTCGAGGTGGACGTGCTCCAGCGGGGCGCGTCGATCTGCCGGATCGACGTCGGCCTGGTCCGCCTCCCCGCATGACGCGGACCCCACGGACCCCCTACAGGCAGGAGACCCCATGACCACCCCGAGCGAAGAATCCGGCCCCCGGGGACGCGGCATCGCGTTCTTCGACGTGGACGAGACGCTCATCGGACCGAAGAGCATGTTCTCGTTCCTGGAGTTCCACTTCGGGCACGGCTCCAGGGAACCGGGCTCCTACGAGCGCGCCGTCGCCCACCTGCGGGCGGCGGCGGCCCGGGGAGTGCCCCGCCAGGACGTGAACCGCCTCTACTACCGCCTCATGGCGGGGGAGTCCGTCGAGGGGCTGAGAGCCGCCGGACGGAAGTGGTTCTCCGAGGCCGCGAGGGCGCCGGGCTTCTGGCACACCCCGGTGCTGGAGCGGCTGCGCCGCCACAGGGCCGGGGGCGACCTGGTCGTCCTGCTGTCGGGCTCCTTCTTCGCCTGCCTGGACCCGATCGCCGAGGCGGCCGGAGCCCATTGGGCGCTGGGCACGAGGCCCGTCGTGCGCGACGGGCTCCTGACGGGTGAGGTCCTCGTCCCGATGATCGGAGCGACGAAGGGCGTCGCGGCCAGGGCCGCCGCAGCGGTGAGGGACGTCCCCCTGTCCGACTGCACCGCCTACGGGGACCACTCCAGCGACCTGGCGCTGCTCTCGTCCGTCGGCAGCCCGGTGGTCGTCGGCGAGGACTCCGTGCTCGCGGCGCACGCCGAGGCCCACGGGTGGGAGCGCGTCACCGCCGGCTCCGGACACCCGGTCCCCGCCTCCGGGGGAGAGGAGCCCCGGCCTTCCCGCCGGTGAACGCGCGAAGCCCGCGGACCGCGCCCGGCGCGCGCAGTCCGCGGCAGGGGCCGGCGCCCCCTCCGGGGCCCGCGGCCCCGGGCGACTCCGGAAAGCGCCTCCGCCCGGAGCGGCGGCGGCCCCGAACCCCTCCCGCAGTCCAGCAAGAAGGAGACAGCACGATGACCATCGCCATCCTCGGCACGGGCTCGTACCTGCCGGCCGAAGTGGTCGGCAACGACCCGATCGCTCAGACCGCCGGTGTCACCGACGAGTGGATCCGCCGCAAGACCGGGATCCGTGAGCGCAGGCGCGCGGCACCGGACCAGGCCACCTCCGACCTCGCGGCCGAGGCCGGCCGCCGGGCCCTGGCCCAGGCGGGCGTCCCCGCAGACCGCCTGGCCTACGTCATCGTCGCCACGTCCACCCCGGACCACCCCCAGCCCGCCACGGCGAGCATCACCCAGCACCTGCTGGGCGCCTCCTCCGCGGCGGCGTTCGACGTCAACGCCGTGTGCAGCGGGTTCGTCTACGCGCTCTCCGTGGCCGAGCACCTGCTGCGACCCCACGGAGAGGCCTACGCGCTGGTCATCGGCGCCGACATCTACTCCCGCATCCTCGACTACGGCGACCGCAAGACGGCGGTCCTGTTCGGCGACGGCGCGGGGGCGGTCCTCCTGGGGCCCGCCCGGGACCGCGGCGGGGTCGTCGGGACCCAGCTGCTCACGGACGGGGACCACCACCACCTGATCAAGGTCCCGGCCGGCGGGTCGCGGCTGCCCGCGTCCCCGGCGACCCTGGAGCAGGGCGAGCACTTCTTCACGATGGAGGGGCGCGGCGTGCGGGAGTACGTCACCCGGCGCCTGCCCGAGGCGATCCACCGGATGCTCGACGGGATGGGCGTGGGACGGGAGGAGATCCGCCACTTCGTGCCCCACCAGGCCAACGGCGCGATGCTCGCCGACGTCTGGCCTTCCCTGGGCCTGGACCGCGCCCGCCTCCACCTCACGGTGGAGACCCAGGGCAACACCGGGTCGGGGTCGGTGCCCGTCGCCCTCGACACCGTGCACCGGGCGGGCCTGCTCGAACGGGACGACCTCGTCCTGCTCGCGGGGTTCGGCGGCGGCATGAGCGTGGGGCTGGCACTCGTGAGGTGGAGCCCCGTGGCCGCGCAGGCGTCCTCCGTCCTGGCTCCGGCCCGTTCCGGAGGGGCGGTCCCGGTGCACGTCCCGGCGTGACGCCGTCGCCCCCGGGGGCGGAGACGGAGTCGTGCGACCCGCCGGTGGAGACCGGCCGGCCTTCCGCGCCCGACGGGTGCGGAAGGCCGCCGTCGTGGGCGGCCGAACCCGGGGGTCGGCCTGCGGGAACCGCGGTGGTACCGCGTCACCGCGTCGCTTCATGCGCGGGGCCGGCCGCGCCGGGCCCGGTCGGGTTCATCTGGTTCACCGCTTCGCTTCGCGCGCGGGGCCGGCGGACGCGCCCGGCACCGTCTCCGGCGGCGCGCTGTCAGGGGCGGGGGTTCCGGGACGCGGACCCCCGCCGCGTCGGCCCGCCGGGAGCTCCCGGGGAGCGGGCGGCGGACCGCTCCGACCCGGGGCCGGCGGCTCCCGCACGCCCGGCCCGCGCCGGAGGGGATGCCCAGGGGGCGCCGGCGGGGACCGGCCTCACTCCTCGCCCAGGTCCGCCAGTTCGGTACGGCTCTCGGCCGAGACCTCCGCGCACCGGCTGAGGAAGCGTACGAACTCGCCCTCCTCCTCGCGGCTGAAGGCCTCGCTCAGACGCATCTCCACCCGGATCGCGACCTCGTCCGCCTTGGCGAGCAGCTCCCGCCCGCTGGGCGAGAGCCGTGTCTCCAGGATGTGGGAGTGCAGCGGATGGGGCTTGCGCTCGATGAGTTCGCGCCTGCTCAGGGTCGCGAGCACGGAGGACATCGTCTGGGGGGTCACCAGGCACCGGCGGGCCAGGATCGCGCCTGAGGCCCCCGGCTCCTCGGAGAGTACGAGGAGCACCGTGTACTGGGGGACCGAGAGGTTGAACTGCCGCAGAACGGCGTGCTTCGCAGAGATCAGCTCCTGCTCGGCGCGCTTCAGGTGATGACCGATCCGCTGGTCCATGGGAAGCTGGGTCATCTGGGAATCGTATCTCAGGGCGCTCGTCCCTCCGTGCTCGTCGGCCGTTCGTCAGGTCGGCGTCGGGGCGGCGCCGGGAGCGGCTCAGGGCCGCCCCCGGCTGGGGGAGGATCAGTACCGCGCGCCCGCGGTGGCGTCGGCGATGGTGTCGAGTTCGGCGATGTCCTCCGGGGAGAGCACCAGGTCCGCGCCGCCGACGTTCTCGTCCAGGCGTTCGCGCCTCTTGGTCCCCGGGATGGGGACGACGGGCAGTCCCCAGCGCCCGGCCTGGGAGTGGACCCAGGCCAGGGCCACCTGTCCCGGGGTCGCTCCGTGCGCGTCGGCCACGCGCCGCACGATGGCGAGCAGCTCCTGGTTGCGCACGGCGTTCTCGCCGGAGAAGCGCGGCTTGCCGCGGCGGAAGTCGTCGGCGGGCAGCTCGTCCACCGGGGGCAGCGCCCCGGTGAGGAAGCCCCTGCCCAGGGGGGAGTAGGGGACGAAGCCCACGCCGAGCCGCGCGCACTCGCCGATCACGGACTCCTCCACGTCGCGGCTCCAGAGCGACCACTCCGTCTGCACCGCGGCGATCGGGTGCACGGCGTGGGCGGCGCGCAGCTCGTCGGCGCTCACCTCGGACAGCCCGAGGTGGCGCACCTTGCCCTGGGCGACCAGCTCGGCCATGGCTCCGACCGTCTCCTCGACGGGGACGGAGGCGTCGCGCCGGTGCATGTAGTAGAGGTCGATCGTCTCGATGCCGAGGCGGGAGAGGCTGGCGTCGCACGCCGCGCGGACGTATTCCGGGTCCCCGCGGTGGCTGCGCGCGCCGGTGGCCCTGTCGCGGACGATCCCGAACTTGGTGGCGAGGACGACCTCCTCCCGCCGTTCCCGGACGACCTTGCCCACCAGCTCCTCGTTGGCACCGTGTCCGTACATGTCCGCGGTGTCCAGGAAGTTGAGGCCCAGGTCGAGGGCGTGGTGCAGGGTGGCGAGGGAGTCGGCCTCGTCCCCCGGTCCGTAGAACTCGCTCATCCCCATGCAGCCCAGTCCCTGGGCGGAGACGGTGGGTCCCTCGGTGGTCAGCGGAACAGTCCGCATGCGCACTCCTGTGGTCGGTGCTCGTGCTCGACGCGACTCAGGGACGGTGCCACTCGGGGATACGACCGGGGTGCCGCGGACGGCGCGTGCGACCTGTCCCCCTGAATCTATGTCGAGAAGGTATCATAAGAACCCTGATCGTGAATCGATATCGATGGGGTCTGGAGGCGTCCCCCTTCGCGCACCAGGAAGTCGGGGGCCGTGCCGTCCGGACGTTCCCGCAGCATGTGCCGGGAGACGATGACCTCGAAGGACTCGGGCGCCTCCTCCGTGGCCTCGGAGAGGCCCAGGGACTCGGACAGCACGTGCTGCCGGATCCACTCGCCGGTGTAGAGGTCGGGCTGGGTCTCCGGGCGGAGCCTGACGCGCAGGTGGAGCCGCTCGTCCTCGGTGTGGGGGTCGACGAGGACGACCTGGGCCGCCTCGACCGAGTCGAGCCGCAGGGCCAGCGGCACGAGGTCGAGGGGGGAGACCACGCGGCTGAGCGGTCCCATCGGAGCGTCTATACGGCTGTGGGTGCGCACCGCGGGACCGGGCAGTCCGCAGGCGCAGGCCGCCCACTCGGCCTCCACGCCGGTCTCGTAGCGCAGCAGCGGGACGACCGCCTTCTCGTGGACGACGGTCACCAGCATCCGCCCGTCCACGATCTCCGTGAACTGGTGGGGAAGCGGGTGGAGGGTGTCGTTGGCGCAGTCCGGGCCGCTGTGCCCGATGATCCAGGTCTCCGATGAGCCGAAGAGCGACCACGTGCGCAAGTGGGGGAAGTACGTCCGGATCAGCGAGCGGGTGGCCGCGTCCATGGCCGGTCCGCTCCACAGCACCTTGTGCAGGAAACCCAGGTCACGCCCGGACGCGGCGCAGTAGCGCAGCAGACTCCGGAAGGTGTCGAGCGTGGTGCCCAGGGCGTTGACCCCGTGGCGCTCGAACAGTTCGAGGTAGGCGTCGATCATCTGGTCGGTCGGCGCGTCCATGGAGAGGGTGGGCACCTCGGCCCTGGCGGCGAGTCCGTTGTGCAGGTCCTGGCAGGCCCGCATGTGGAAGGGGGTGCCGAGGGTGGTGAACAGGTCGCCCGGCTCGAAAGGGCGCACGTGCGGCGCGATCTCGTCCAGGTACAGGTCCGCCGGCACCGCTCCCATGCGCATGGTCGACCGCGTGCCGCCCATGACGTGCAGGGAGGCTCGGGTGAGGGCGGACGGGTCGGTGCGCACCAGGGTGTCGATCGCCCTGCCCAGTTCGTCCCTGCCCAGGGTGGGGAGGTCGAACAGGTCCGGCGCGGAGCCCCCCGCGGTGTGGCCGAGGTACTTCTCCCGCAGCACCGGGATCCTGGACAGCTTGTCCAGCGCCCGCGCCGGGGACGGCGCCTCACCGTGAGACGTCCGTGAACCGAAATTCGTCGTCATTGTCGCACTCGCGTTCCTGGTGTATTCGGGTGCGGTCGAACATGTGCGTCCGTGCGGCGGCGGTGCCGTTGAAGAACCCGAAGAAGTGAGAAGTGTTCTGGATTTGTCGTCCAGTCGCCGGCGGTGCGGGGCACGGCTACCTTCGCAGGGCATCCAGTCAGGAGAATGCGACGATATCCCGGGGACTGCCGGAGACCCCTGTGACCGGGCGGACACCATTGGTCATCGTGCGTCGTCGGGGCCGTTTCCGGAGTCGGACGATTACTTTCCCGTACAAGGTGACCTTCGTCACTCGCCCCCCTCGTGGGGGTCACCCTCGGTGACCGGGGCGGGGGCCCGGGCCCGGGCCCCCGCCCCGGACACGCCGAGGTGGCGGACCGGACCGGGCGCGCGCGGCCCGCACGGCCGACTGCGGCCTGTGGACGGCCCGCCGGAGGGCGGGCCCGCGCTATACGCTGGAGGGGTTCACCCCGGACGGCGCCCCACGCTCCCTTCGACGCGGCAGGGCGGAGCGCTCCCCGGGCTGGTCTCCCAACCAAGAGAGAGCACCATGAGTGACATCGAGCGCGAGGTCCACGCGGTAGCCGAGCGGGCCGGGGACGCGGCGGCCGAGCTCGCCCCGCTCAGCCGCGCGGTCAAGGACGCCGCTCTGGTGGCGATCGCCGACGCGCTGGTCAAACGGGCCGGCGAGATCACGGCGGCCAACGCCGAGGACGTCGAGCGGGCGCGCCGGGACGGCACCTCCCCCGCCATGGTCGACCGGCTCACCCTCACACCGGAGCGGATCGAGGCGATCGCCGACGCCGTCCGCGAGATCGTCGAGCTCCCCGACCCGGTGGGCGAGTCCGTGCGGGGCGGGGTGCTGCCCAACGGCCTCGACCTGCGCCAGATCAGGGTTCCGCTCGGTGTCATCGGCATCATCTACGAGGGCCGCCCCAACGTCACCGTGGACGCCGCGGCCCTGTGCCTCAAGAGCGGCAACGCCGCGCTGCTGAGGGGCTCGTCCTCCGCCTACGCCTCCAACACCGCCATCGTCGGCGTCCTGCGTGACGCCCTGGCGGGGACCGGGGTCCCGCAGGACGCCGTCCAGATGGTGCCCGGCCGCACCCGCGAGTCCTCCACCGCGCTCATGCGGGCGCGCGGGCTGGTGGACGTGCTCATCCCGCGCGGCGGCGGCTCCCTGATCCGGGCCGTGGTCCGCGACTCCACCGTTCCCGTGATCGAGACCGGCGAGGGACTGTGCCACGTCTACGTGGACGCCGACGCCGACCTCGCCAAGGCGGTGGCCATCGCCACCAACGCCAAGGCGCAGCGCTGCTCGGTGTGCAACTCCGCCGAGACCCTCCTGGTGCACGAGGCCGTGGCCGACGCCTTCCTGCCCCGGGTGCTGGACGCCCTGGGCGGGGCCGGGGTCACCGTGCACGGCGACCGGCGGGTGCTGGAGGCCGCGGCTGCCCACGGCGCCGGCGCGGACGTGGTCGAGGCCACGGAGGAGGACTGGGCCACCGAGTACCTGTCCATGGACCTCGCCGTGCGCGTCGTGCCCACCATCGACGAGGCGATCGCGCACATCCGCCGGTACTCCACCCGGCACACCGAGGCGATCGTCACCGACTCGCTGAAGGCCTCCCGGTACTTCGTGTCCCGGGTCGACTCCGCCGCGGTCATGGTCAACGCCTCCACGCGGTTCACCGACGGGGGGGAGTTCGGCTTCGGCGCCGAGATCGGCATCTCCACGCAGAAGCTGCACGCCAGAGGGCCCATGGGCCTGACCGAGATGACCTCCACCAAGTACGTGGTCACCGGCGACGGCCACCTGAAGTAGCCGGGGGACTCCGAAGGGCCGCCCGGCGACCGGGCGGCCCTTCCGTGTTCGCTCGGAAACCATGCGTGACCGCATATGGTCCGGGACCCATTGGCATCTGGAATGTTTTCCCGCTGGAAACCTGGACAGAAGCGAATCTTCTCAAAGGAAGTATTCCCAAAGCGACGGCAGGTCGGTAATTTCACAGTGGTGTCTCACGGCGCTCTCCCCGCTCTCCTCACGGAGCGCCGCCCCCACGGTCACGACGAAAGGAATCCCCCGCATGAAGCTCCGGAGCAAGGTCGCGGTCCTCGCCACGACAGCCCTGGCCGTCGGCGGCGTCACCCTGATGGCCTCACCGGCCCAGGCTGACCTGGTCACCCTCTGCTCGGGTCACGGCGGTGCGGTCACCCTGCCGACG
The DNA here is from genome assembly GCF_053616335.1 of Nocardiopsis sp. NPDC055824. NCBI lineage: Bacteria > Bacillati > Actinomycetota > Actinomycetes > Streptosporangiales > Nocardiopsidaceae > Nocardiopsis > Nocardiopsis sp. NPDC055824. Next base: position 882 of record NZ_JBSHDN010000035.1, on the reverse strand, counting down.
GACCTCGCGGTCCCGGCCGGCAAGAACTGCTTCCTGGACGGTACCGTCATCCAGGGCGACATCACCGTCCGGCAGGGCGCCAACCTCCACATCGTCGGCGGGGAGGTCGAAGGAGAGGTGATCGTCCAGAAGAACGCCTACTTCGACGCCTCCGACACCACCGTCGGCGACCGCGTGGTCAACCGCGGTTCCTTCGGCACCTACCTCGAGGAGAGCTCCACGGGCGCCGCCCTGCGCACCGTCCCGGTCGAGGGCGGCAACACCGACGGCTTCGCCTTCGTCGTCGACTCCTCCGTGAAGAGCGTCAACGCCGAGGTCGGGGCCGTCTACGTCTCCGGTTCCCGGATCGGCGGCGCGGTCACGGCCGACGGCGTCGAGTACGCCGACATCTACGACTCGGTGGTGCGCGGAGCGCTGACCGTCACCGGCCCGACCGCCGGCGGCATCCTCTGCGACAGCGAGGTCATCGGCGCGGCCACCTACACCGGCGGGACCGGCCCCGTCGCGGTCGGCGCCGGTGAGACCGGGGGCTTCTGCTCCTCGGTCAACTACATCGACGGCGACCTGAGCGTCACCGGTGTGGGCGGCGGCGTCTACGTCGACAACAACATCGTCGGCGGCGACCTGGTCACCTCCGACAACTCCCCGACCGCCCAGGTCGGCGACAACAACCGCGTCCGCGGCGGCATCGTCACGGAGGAGGTCGCCCTGCGCAGCCTCGCCGCAGCCGTGACCGAGGAGTTCGAGGCGCACGAGGAGAACCTGGTCGAGGAGGTCGAGACGGCCCGCGCCGAGACGATCGACGAGGCCATGGCGGCCGGACCCGCCTTCTAGAGCGGCATACGCCACGCAGGTACCGCGACGGCGCCGACGGCCCAGGGC
>NZ_JBSHDN010000034.1:0-42597 GCF_053616335.1 Nocardiopsis sp. NPDC055824 | reverse complement strand
GGCCGACCGTGTCGAAGCGCACGGCCGGCCGCCGCCCGCGGGGCCGCGCCGCGGTGCGGCCCCGGAGCCTGTCAGGGCTCCCGGCGGGCCCGGAACACCAGGTCGTGGGTCGTGTAGGTCACGCCTTCGAGGGTCTGCTCCCCGCGGCGGGCCTCGTCGACCAGCACGGTCCACCCGCTCTCCGGCAGGGCCGCGGCCAGCTCGTCGCCGGTGTAGAACATCTCCTCGATGGGCGGGCGCGGGACACCGTCCTCCAGGTCGCGCGGGTGGTGCGCGACGATCAGGAGCTCTCCCCCCGGCACGACGGACGCGGCCAGACCCTCGACGAGACGGGAGCGCGCCTCCGGGGGCAGGTGCGTGTACTGCGCCGACACCAGGTCGAACGCGTCGGCGGGCGGTGTCCACGCGGTGATGTCGGCCTGGCGCCAGGTGATCCTCCCGGCGACGTCCGGACCGTGCTCCGCCGCGTGGGCGGCGGCCCGCTCCAGCGCCACCTCCGAGATGTCGACCGCGGTCACCTCCCACCCGCGTCCGGCCAGCCAGGCGGCGTCCGCGCCCTCGCCGCTGCCGACGTCCAGCGCCCTTCCGGCCGCCAGCCCCTCCGCCTCCGCCACCAGGTGGCGGTTGGGGTTGCCGCTCCAGAGCGCGGGGGCCGCGGCGTACCGCTCGTCCCAGTCCTGCGCCGTCACCGGCACACTGGGCGCCCCCGTTCCGGTACCGTGCCCGTGCCCGTGCCCGTGCCCGTGCCCCGTGTGTTCGTGGTTCATGTCGACCACCTCCGCCCCCACTCTTCACGTGCGGGACGCCGAATCCGAAATCCTTTGCCGGAACGGCAAAGCGCGTGTCGGCGTCCACGCGGAAAAGGCACGGTCCCGAAAAACGCCGTTCCCGGGAAAACGGGAACGGCGCGGAGAAGGGCGGGCGCTTCCGGGCACGGGAACCGGATCCGCGGACGTGCTTTCGGCCACAGGGGAGGGCCCGGGGACGGACGGCCGGGGTGGGCCCCGACGCCTGCCCGGCGACAATCCGGCCCTACGCCCCGGGGTCGCCGAAGTCCTCCAGGCACAGGTCCAGCAGGGCCTGGATCCGCGCCGTGAGCCGTTCGCGGTCGAGCGCCCGCAGCGCGGTCGCGCCCTCCACCAACCGCACCCGGCTCAGCCCCAGCATGACCGCCGCCACCAGTGAGGCGTGCGACCGCTCCCCCTCCCCGCCCAGGTAGGCGGAGAGCGGGTCGATCATCGCCGTGGTGATCCGCCCCTGGTAGACCGCCTGGAGGTCGGGGTCGCCCGCCGAGTCGTCGAGGGCGCGCTGGAGCGCGGTGCCCTCGCCGTGGAGGCGGCTCACCGCGTGCTCGGCCAGGCGACGGGTGAGGGTTCCGTGGTCCCCCTCGATGAGGCCGGGGAAGACGCCGTCCTCGCGCAGGATCTCGGTCAGGAGCCCGCGCTTGGCCCCGAAGTAGCGGTTGATCAGGGCGACGTTGACGCCGGCGTGGGAGGCGATCATCCGCGAGGAGACGGAACCGTATCCCTCATCGGTGAACAGTTCCCGGGCACTGGCGAGAATGCGCGCCCGCGTCGCCTCCCGGCCGCGCGTCGGCCCGGCACCGCTTCCGGTTTCGTCCGGACGGTCCATCTGCACACCCCTCGGCGGCCGCGATCTGGCTTTCAGGTTTCCAGGTTGGCACCTCGGAAGGACCCGCGCATACCGAAACGGGAGCAGAGATACCGATTTGACAGGTCAACACCGTTTACCTATACCAGAGGGAGGACGTCGCCCCCGGCAGTGAGCCGCGGGGCTTTCGTGCGTCCGTGATCGGGGGGCCTGTGGAAGAGTCGTTGCGTCGAGAAGGAGAAACCGGGAGCGCCCCCTCGAAGAAGGCGCCGACCGCCATGACGGGCCCTGATTCCTCCGACCATCCCACCACTGGAACCCCCGACGCCTCCGCCGTCCGCACGGCCCCGAGCCCCGCGGTCGCGCCGGAACCCCCCGCCGACGACGACCCCGCGCTCCCCCCGAAGCGCGTCGTGCACCGCATCATGGTCGGCCTCGTCCTGGCCATGCTCACCTCGATGCTCACCAACTCGATCGTCGGCACCGCCCTGCCGACGATCATGGGAGAGCTGGGCGGGCAGGACCGGCTGGCCTGGGTGGCCACCGCCGCGCTGCTGACCATGACCGCCTCCACCCCCGTGTGGGGCAAGCTCTCCGACCTCTGGGGCCGCAAGCTCCTCTTCCAGGTGGCGCTGGGCATCTTCATCGTCGCCTCGGTCGCGGCGGGCCTGGCCCAGGACATCAACTGGCTGATCGCCGCCCGCGCCCTCCAGGGGCTGGGCGTCGGCGGCCTGGCCACGCTGCCCAACATCATCCTCGGCGACGTCGTCTCGCCCCGCGAACGCGGGCGCTACAGCGGCCTCATCGGCATGGTCTTCGGTGTGTCCACGGTCCTCGGCCCCCTGGTCGGCGGGTTCCTGGTGGACAGCCCGCTCGGTTGGCGCTGGTGCTTCCTCATCACCGTGCCGCTCGCGGTGGTCGCGTTCGTCGTCATCCAGTTCCTCTTCACCATGCCGTTCGTGCCCCGGCGCGACGCACCCGTGGACTGGGCCGGCGCCGGCCTGATCTTCAGCGCCGCGAGCACCGTGATCGTCCTGCTCAGCCTCGGCGGCACCCAGATCGCGTGGAACTCGCCGCTGTCGTACGCCCTGGGCGCCGCCGCCGTCCTGCTCACCGCGGGGGCCGTGCTGGTGGAGCGCCGTGCCGGGGAGCCGATCATCCCCGCGCGCCTGTTCCGCGACCGGACCTTCGTGCTCGCCTCGCTCGGCTCGGTGTGCGTCGGCATGATGATGTTCGGACTCATCATCTACATGCCGCAGTACCTCCAGATGGTGCACGGGATGTCGCCCACCGTGTCCGGCCTGATGACGCTGCCGCTGGTGGCGTCGTTCCTGTTCACCTCGATCGGCTCCGGCTACGCGGTGAGCGGGAGCGGCCGGTGGAAGGCCTACCCGGTCGTCGGCATGCTGCTGTGCGTGATCGGGTTCCTCGCCCTGAGCCAGGCCCACCTCGACCCGGGGCTGACCACGGTCGTCGTCGGCCAGGCCCTGGTCGGACTCGGCTTCGGCCTGAACATGCAGCTCCTCCTCCTGGCCACGCAGAGCTCCCTGCCCGTCGCGGACATGGCGTCGGGCACCGCCTCGGTGGTGTTCTTCCGCAACCTGGGCGGCGCCACCGGCGTCGCCGCGTTCGGCGCGGTGATGGTGGGGCGGCTCGACACCGAGCTGGCGGAGGCCGCGGCGGCCGCGCGGGCCCAGGGCGCGGCGGACGCCGAGGCCGGGGTGGAGTCGGGCGCGTCGGAGCTCTCGGTCGGCCTGGCCGACGCCGCCGAGGCGGCCCAGGGGTCGCCCGAACTCGTGCACGCGCTCCCCGAACCGGTGCGGGACGTGGTCGTCACCGCCTTCGACCACGCGATGCAGGGCGTGTTCACGGCCGGTGTGCCGATCGCGGTCCTGGGGCTGGTGGCCGTGGCGTTCATGAGGGGCGTGCCGCTGCGCGGCGGCCGGGCGAAGGCGCCGAAGCCGGCGCGGAAGGCGCGTCGGGCACGGACGTGACGTCCGGCCCCCGGACCTGCCCGGGGGCCGGGCCCCGGGCCGCCTCAGAGGTAGCGGCGGAACCCCTCGGCGGAGTTGTCGAACCCGAGGGCCGCGTAGAACCGGTGCGCGCCGTGCCTGCTCTCGTGCGACAGCAGTTCGACCTTGTAGCAGCCTGCCTGCGTGGCGCGGTCGAGCGCGTCCTCCATCAGTGCGCGGCCGATGCCGCGCCCCCGGGTCAGCGGGTCCACCACCAGGTTGTCCACGACGGCCCAGGGCTGGGCGTCGTGCGTGAGGTTGGCGACGACCAGCAGGTCGAGGGTGCCGATGATCTGGCCCCGCTGCTCCGCGACCAGGACCGTGCGGTCGGGGTCGGTCTCCATCCTGGTCCACGCCCTCACCGCCGCTGAGGACATGCGGACGTTCGCGCTCTGGGTGTCGGTGGTGTCGCCGAGTTCACGCAGAAGACGCAGGATCGCACCGAGGTCGGACCGGATGGCCGCGCGGATAATCATGGCTTCCGGAATCGTAGCCGACAGCCCGCGAAAGGCGGACGTCCCCCTACAACCAGGACAAAACACCGAAGGGCGGGGACTGTGTCCCCGCCCCTGGAACCCCTGCTCCCCGGGGCCGGCGCACCGGTCGCGGAGAGGTGTCGGGGCCTACGGCTTCCGGATGACCCTGACTCCCTCGTCGCCCGAGGGCGGCTGGTTCTGACCCGACTCCGGACGCCGGTAGACACCGGTGATGCCGGGGTCTCCGCCCGCCGCGTCACCGGCCGGAGCCTTGGCCTGCTGCCCCGGCTGGGCCTGCTGCGCCTGCGGCCGGCCCTGGGGCCCGTCCGGCGCGGGGCCGGTGAACCGGGCGCCCTGGGGCGGGCGGGGGGCCGAACCGGCGTCACCGCCGCCCCTGGCCCCCTCCTCCTCCTGGGGACCGCCGGCCGTCTTCGGCCCGGCCTGGTCGGCCTGGTCCGGCCTGATCACCGGCTTGATGCGCACCGTGGCCTGGTCGGTCTCCTGCTGGAGCGGAGGCAGCTTGGTGGTGGCCTCGTCCTTCTGCTCCGGCGCGGGCCGGGGGCCGGGCCCCGTCTCGGGCGTGACCGCCCGGGCGGCCTGGGCCGCCTCGGACCGGACCGGCTGCGAGCCCTCCGCACCGGGTCCCGCCGGCTTGGGAGCGGGCTTGGCCGCGGGCCTCGCCGCGGCGGGCTTCTGCTCGGCGGCCGGGCCGGAGGCGTCCTCCCGCGACAGGCCGGTCTCCAGCGCGCCCGCCTTGTCCTCGGCCTCGACCAGGTCGGCCAGGGTCGAGTGCATGTCCTTGAGGCGGCGCAGCGCCTCGGCGTGCGTGGCGGTGAGCGTCGCGAGCCGACGGTCCGCCGTGTCGTGGATCTTCTTCGCCCGCGCCTCGGCCTCGCCCAGGCGGCGGTCGCCCTCCTGCTTGGCCTGCTCTCGGAGCTGGTCGGCCTCCTGCTTGGCGCCGGAGACCATCTCGTGCGCCTCGGCACGCGCGGAGGACACGATGCGCTCGGCGTGCTCCTCGGCGTCCTTGCGGTGCTTGGCGATCTCCTCCTGGGCCGACTTCTCGATCTCCTTGACCTCGGACTCGACCTTGGAGCGACGCTCCTTGGCCTCTTCCTCGGCGATCCGGAGGATCTCGGCCATGCGCGCGCTGATCTGCTCGTGCTCAGGCTTGACCTGGGCCTTCTCGCGGGCGATGGCGAGATCGCGCTTGTACTGCTCCAGCTCGTCGTCCATCCGCTGCAAGCGCTCGCGGATGCTCTTGAACTGGTTGTCCATGCGTACGTAGTAGTCGTCGACGTGCGCCTTGTCGTAGCCGCCCTTGCGCACCGTCGGGAATCGGTCCTGTTGCAGTCCGCCGCCCGGCAACATATCGCTCATGTGCCCTTCATGTCCTTACACCGTTTGACTGCACGTCGTACAACGTGAGAGTTGCCCCGTACCCCATTGTCCTAGGAACACCCGTCGAGTCCTGGAAACGACATCCACTCGATTTTGTCCCTTTTGCCCTGGTACGGCCGCATGAGGGGCACCGGCCGCGAGCAGAGTATGACGCCGCGGACACCGTCCGGACGACCAAGGCGGGCACGCGCGGCTCCGCGGCGTCAGGAGTCCCGAGGGGTGGATCGCCGCGCGGACCCCGGTCACGTTCTTACTAAGGTATGCGCGATCATCCCCGTACGGGGGCAGAGCGGTCAACTTCCCGTCGACCTCACCGTGCGCGGGGACGAGAAGCACAGCCGGAGGACGTATGGAGGGCCACGACATGGGTAGTGCGACGGACGGCCAGACGGAGGACGGGGCCCTCGGCCCCCGGATCGGCGGCGCGGCCTTCGGGAGGCCCGAGATCCACCCGACCGCGTGGATCGCCCCCGGCGCCACCGTGGTCGGCCGCGTGCGCCTGGGCGCGGAGAGCAGCGTCTGGTACGGATCGGTGCTGCGCGCCGACGGCGAGGACATCGTGGTCGGGGACAGGGTCAACATCCAGGACCAGTGCGGCATGCACTCCGACCCGGGCCAGCCGGCGATCCTGCACGACGACGTGAGCCTCGGCCACAAGGCCATGGTGCACGGGGCCGTCGTGGAGGAGGGGGCGCTGATCGGCATCGGCGCGATCGTGCTCGGCGGCGCCCGCGTGGGGCGGGGCGCACTGGTCGCCGCGGGCGCCCTCGTCCCTCCCGGCAAGGTGGTCCCGCCCGGCACCCTCTGGGCCGGCGTCCCCGGCAAGGTGGTCCGCGAACTGAACGACGAGGACCGGCTCGTCCTCGCGCACACCCCCTCCCACTACGCCGCACTCGCCGTCCAGCACCAGGAGGTGCTCTGGGCCTGAGCACCGGACCGGCCCCGGGCGGACGCGGCGCCGCAACCGTCGCGTCCGCCCCTCCCCCACCTCCGGACCACTGGAGCGATGGGGTATTCGGGACTTCTGGCTAACCCGGGTGACCCCCGCACTGGTCCTCACGAGTCATGCGCGACCGATACGCCCCCGCGTAGCCTGAAATCCTCACGCCCGTGGGGCCGGGTTCGTCGCGCCCGCAACCACGAAGGCCCGGTCCGGGGGCCACCGGCACACGCTCGCGACACCCGGGAGGTGGGCGCGCGTGGAACACGACACACACCCGCGACCGATGGTCCGCTCCTCCCTCCACGACCGCGTGGCGCTCGACGAGATCGACCTGTACTCGGAGGTCCTCATCGCCGTGGCGTGCGCGGACCACCCGCTCAGCCCCGCCGAGATCGACCGCGTGCTGGGCCTCTCCCCCGGGTCCTCCGGGGACGGGCCGCAGGACGCCGCCGGAACGGCCGGCCCCGCGTCCGCCCCGACCGGCCCGGCGCCGCGCACACGGCCGGACACGGGCGGGGCCCCGGGGGAGGACCCCCTCCGCGAGGGCGGATGCGCGGCCCAGGGCGCCGGGGGCGCGCGGGACGTGCAGGGCACCGCTCCGGCGCAGCGCAAGGGCGGCGCCCCGTCCAGGTCGGCGAGGCCCTCGCCCCGGGGCCGGGTCCCCGAGCAGGGCCGGCCGCCCGAGGCGCCGCTCTCCGGCCCGCGGTTCCTCCCCCGCCAGCGGCCCGCCCCCAAGCCGTCCCCGCTCCCGCGCTCGGCGCCCTTCACGATGCGGGCACTGCCGCGGCTGCCCCTGCCCCCCTGGACGTACTGAACCGGCCAAGCGGTTTTCCCCTGTCCGCTCCTGTTCACCCGAAATCGGCCTGATCCGGCCACGTCCTTCCGCTCCACCGCGGCCCGCACGGGGTATTGGCCTCTCGGGACCCCCTTCCGTCCCCCCGAGGCGCACACCCTTCCAGGAGCCGCAGATGTACCCAGACGAACCGGACCGCCAGGAGCCCCAGGGCGGTGTGGAGTCGCGTTCCCGGCGCAGGCCAGGAGGGGAGGAGGAGCCCGCGCGCAAGGTGACGCTCGCCATCGCGCTCACCGTGACCTTCGTCTTCCTGCTGGCGACCGCGGCCGGACTCGGCTGGTTCCTGTCCGACGGCGGCCCCTTCTCGGGCGGCGGCTCCGCGTCGGAGGAGGACGGACGCGCCGCCGACGAGACGGGGGGCGACGAGGCGGGCGGGGACCAGGCAGGCGGGGACGCCTCCCCCGAGGGCACGGTCGAGGACCCGCGCTCGGGACTGACCTACCAGCTCCCGGGGGAGGGCTGGCAGCGGCTCGGCGACGACGAGGTCCCCCCGGAGTACTACTCGTACGCCGTGTACGGCTCGGCGGAGGACCCGGACGCGATCATCGTCACCGGCAGCGAGCAGCTCCACGCGGCGGAGCCGATGGCCGTGGCCGGGGTGCGCCTCGCGGTGGAATCGCTGGGCGGCCTGGTGACCGACGTCGCCTCGCTCGAGGTCGAGCCCTCCGGCGCGACCGACGTGGGCGGCTCCCCCGCGTTCGGGGTGGCCGTGGACGGCGGCGGGGACGAGGCGTCCTACGGCCGGTTCCTGCTGGTGGAGACGGGTGACCGGAACGGCGCGTTCATGCTCGGCATCAACACGGACGGAGGGGAGGAGGCGACCGCGGCGATCGACGAGGCGTTCGCCTCGGTGGGAGTCCTCTGACGGGCCCGCGCCCTCCTTGCGGGGAGAGGGCCCCTCGCCCACCTCCACGATGCGCCCGGCGCCCACCCGTCCCCACCGCGCGGGAAGAGGGCCGGCCCGCGCGGGGTCCACGGGCGCCGGACGAGCGGCTCCGCCGGACACGGCGGCGGCGCCCGCCGGGGCGGGCGGACCGGCGGGCCCCTCACAGGGGCAGGACGGCCCGGAGCAGGAAACCGCCGCCCTTCGTGCGCACGGCCGACAGGGAGCCGCCGCCCAGGGAGACGCGTTCGGACAGGCCCGCCAGCCCGCTGCCCGAGGAGGTCCCGCGTTCGCCGCCGTCGCGCGCCCCGTCGTTGGACACCTCCACCACCAGGGCCCGGCCCATGGCGGTGTCCTTCGCCCGGGTGAAGGCGATCTCGCACGCGGTGGCGTCGCTGTGCCGGAGCACGTTGGTGACCCCCTCCCGCACCACCCACGCGGCCAGGGACTCCCGGTCCGGCGGCAGGGACAGGCCCTCCAGGCCGGTGACGGACACGGCGGTGCCGTTGGCCGCCAGGACCGCGCCGACCGACGCCACCTCCTCCGCGAGGTCCACCTCCCGGTACCCGCTGACAGCGGTGCGGACCTGCTGCAGCGCCTTGCGGGCGAGTTCGTGCACCTCCTCCATCTCGGCGGCGGCCCGTGCGGGCGCGCGGTCGACCAGCCTGCTCGCCAGCTCCGCCTTGACCGCCAGGGCCGACAGGCTGTGGCCGAGCAGGTCGTGCATGTCCCGGGCGAACCGGAGCCGCTCCTCGGTCACCGCCAGCTGCGCCCTGGCCCTCTGGCCCTTCACGGCGTCGTTGGTGACGTCCCACAGCCAGAGGGACGCGAGCGAGCCCGCGGAGAGCAGGAGCGCCCACCCGATCGAGAAGACCCAGGCCAGGAGAAAGGGGATGAACTGGATATCCAAGGGGCTGAACGGGATCAGCGCCCAGGGGAGCGCGAGAAGGAGCGCGCTGACGGCCGCTCCACGCCTCCGGGAGGCCACGAAGACCCCGACGGCCCACCACGCGCCGAGGAAGAACATGCTGCTGACGGGGACCTGGAGGGCCGCGGCGGCGACCGCCGCCATCGCGATCGAGCCCCAGTAGAGCCAGGGCCGCGGGTCGCGCCGCCCGTCCATCCGGTCCCGGAACATGGCCATCAGGGCCACGCCGAGGGGGACGGCGACAGCCTCCGCCAGGACGGTCCTCCACAGCGCGACCTTGTCGGTGCCGAGCCTGAGCTCCGTCAAGGGCATGCCGACCAGGATGAGGAGGATGAACAGCATCGAGCCGAGGATGATGCGCCGGGCCACGCGGAGCTTGCGCTCGGTCCGCCGGCTCCCGGCGGGATCGACCCCGTGGTTCATCGACGGCCCTCCCCGTGCTCGGAGGAGGCCCCCGCTCCGACGGGCCCCGTCCCGGCCCCGGCCTCCAGGGGGAGGACCGCCCGGAGCAGGAAGCCGCCGTCCCTCGTGCGCGCGGCCGAGAGGGACCCGCCGCCCAGGGAGACGCGTTCGGACAGGCCCGCCAGGCCGTTGCCCGAGGAGGACCCGGGTTCGCCGCCGTCGCGCGCCCTGTCGTTGAACACCTCCACCACCAGCGCCGTCGGCCGGTCGGGCCGCCCCGGCAGCCGGGAGAACGAGATCGCGCACCGGGAGGCGTCGCTGTGCCGGAGCACGTTGGTGCCGCCCTCCCGCACCACCCACGCGGCCAGGGCCTCGGTCCGCGAGGGCAGGTCGGGGCCGTCCAGGCCGCTGACGGCCACCCTGGTCCCGTTCGCCTCGAGGACACCGCCCACGGAGGCGACCTCACCGGCCAGGTCCACCTCGCGGTAGCCGCTCACCGCCCCGCGCACCTGCTGCAGTGCCGCGCGGGCCAGGTCCTGCACCTCGGACATCTCCGTCCTGGCCCGGTCCGGGGAGCGTTCGGCGAGCCTGCCGGCCAGTTCGGCCTTGACCGCCAGGGCGGACAGGCTGTGGCCGAGCAGGTCGTGCATGTCGCGGGCGAACCGGAGCCGCTCCTCGCCGACGGCCAGCCGGGCGCGCGCCGCCTGCCCGCGGATCGCGTCGTTGGTGATGTCCCACAGCCAGAAGGTCGAGGCGAACAGGAACCGGAACAGCAGCGCGAAGCCGACGCCGAACATCCAGGTGAAGGTGAAGGCGAGGGGCGGGATGCCCAGGACCAGGGGCAGGGTGAGCGCCTTGAGCCAGCTCAGGGCCGCGAGCGCCAGGCCCAGGTTCCGGCTCGTCCTGGACGGCACGGCGTTCGCGACCACCCCCCACCAGGTCGCCAGGACCAGGGCGGAGTTGAAGAGGCTCTGGACCAGGGCGAAGGAGGCGCAGCTCAGGACGAGCGACCAGACGACCAGGCGGCGGTCGGCGGCGCCCGTGCCGTCGACGCGTCCCCGGATGAGGAGGACGAGCAGGACGCCCGAGCCCAGCGCCGGGACAGCCGCCACGGCGGCGATCCACGGGGGGAGGCCGACGTCCGACAGGTAGCCGGCGTCGATCACGGCCCAGAAGGCCTGGGCCAGTGCCAGCGGGTACGTCGACCAGACGGTGATCGCCCGGGCGATCCTCAGCCGCCTCGTGTTCCTCGCGCTCACGCCGTCCAGGCCGACGTCCCCTTCCACCATGCCCACGGTCCCCTCCGCGTGTCCGACCCGGCGTCCCGGCCTGCGCCGGCCCCGTCGTCCACAGGCTCCGGAACGCACTGGTGCGGCCCCCACCATCCTGCCAGGGTGGTGGGAGGAGCTCCGTGACGGGAACCCACCGCCGGTCGGGGAGAGGGGGTCGCCGGACGGCCCGCCCGCCGCCGTGCCCGTCCGCGCGGGGGCGCGGGGGTCCTGCTCATGGGCGGGGTCCGCTCCATGGACCGCCGCGCTCGCCCGCTTGGGCCCCTGGGCGCCTACGGCCGCACCGCCGTCCGAACTGCTGTGCCCGCCCGAGCGGGGAGCGGGGGCGGCCGTCCGTCCCCCCCCCCCCCCCCCCCCCCCCACCCCCCCCCCCCCCCGCGGGCGGGGGGGCCCCAGGAAGAACCAGGGCCGCCCCCGCTCCCCGGATCCCGCCCCGGTCACGGCTGGCGGGGGTCCCACTTGAAGAACCTGCGCACCAGCAGCGCCAGGACCGCGGTCCACGCGAGCACGACGCAGATCGAGGGGAGCGCGGCGGCCCACAGCCCGAGGTAGCCGGGCTGCGTCGCCGCCTCCAACCCGCCGAACACGTCGTAGCCGGTGAAGGCGGCCTGGGCCATCAGGGTGACCGGCGCGACCGGCAGCAGCATCATCGCTTCCCGCAGGGGGTCCGGCAGCATGCCCAGCGGGATGAACAGCCCTCCCAGGAACAGCAGGATCATCATGGGCACCATCGCCGCCATCTGGGCGGCCTCGGCGTTGCGCACCATCGGGGTGACCAGCAGGCCGAGCAGGGTCATCGGCACGGTGCTCAGCAGTACCGCCACCAGCAGCATCACCGGGTCCTGCGGCATCGATCCGGTGAACGCGGAGGTCACGGCGGTCATCAGCACGGCGACCAGCAGCGAGAAGAGGGCCACCACGCCGATGACGGCGCCGAAGATCGCCGCCTGCGGCACCCCGCTCACCCGGAGCCGCTTGAGCACCAGGGCCTCCCGGCGCGCCGTGAACACGTTGGAGGCGTGCCCGAGGCCGACGATCAGGCCGATGCTGCCGAGCATCCCCGCCATCGACATCGCGGTGCTGTCCACCCCGGGGAAGACCTCGTAGGACTCCATCCCCAGGGAGACCACGAGCAGGAACATGGGCAGGGCCAGGAACATCCACGCGGTCTTGTACCGCACGAACAGTGTGAACTCGGTCCGGGTCAGGCGCGCGGCCTGCCGGAATCGGCCGATGGTGGGCCGGGGCCGCCCCGGGGCCGCTGCGGCCGCGGTGGGTGTGGTCATGGTGTGCTCCGTACGTCGTGGGGTGGCCCGGGGGCCGGGGGTGTGCTCGGCGGCCGCTCACGCGGCGCGGGGTGCTCAGTCCCGGACGAGGTCCGCCGCGCCGTCCGCGACCCGGAGGAACACGTCCTCCAGGGAGGCGCCGCGCACCTGGAGGTTCTTGAGCGTGGTCCCGTTCCCGGCGGCCCACCCGATGAGCGCCGCGACGGCGTGGTGGGCCCGGTCGGAGACGTCGCCGTCCAGGACGGTGTACGTGGCCCACAGGGAGTGGTCGCGCGTCTCCACGGCCACCTCGGCCCCGGGCAGGCTCGGCAGGTCCCCCGTGCGCACGTCCTCGGGGAGCAGGAAGCTCACCCGGTCGCCCCACCCGGCGAGGACCCCGGCCAGGGTCCCCTCGACCCGCACCTCGCCCCGGTGCATGATCGCGAGCCGGTCGGCGAGCCGTTCCGCCTCCTCCAGGTAGTGCGTGGTGAGGAGGATCGCGACCCCGTCCCTCTTCAGGTCGCCGATGATGCGCCAGGTCTCCTGGCGAGCCTCCGGGTCCATGCCGGTGGTCGGCTCGTCCAGGTACAGGACCTCGGGGCTGGTGACGAGGGCGAGTCCGAGGTCGAGCCGGCGCTTCTGGCCGCCGGACAGCTGGCGGACGGCGACCCGGCGCTTGTCCAGGAGGTTCACCAGGCCCAGGACCTCCTCGGCGTCGCGCGGGGCGGCGGCGAGGTCGTGGGCGAGGGAGACGGTCTCCCCGACCGTCAGGTCCTCCAGCAGGCCGCTGCCCTGCAGGACCGCGTTGGTGCGCTCCCGGACGCCGACCGGCTGGCCGTAGGGGTCGGCGCCGAAGACCCGGACCGTGCCGGAGCTGGGCTTGCGGAAGCCCTCCAGCGTCTCGATGGTCGTGGTCTTCCCGGCGCCGTTCGTGCCCAGCAGGGCGAAGAGCTCTCCGGGGTGGATCTCGAAGGAGACGCCCCGGACCGCCTCGAAGGTCCCGTAGCGCTGGCGCAGGTCCCGGACGACCACCGCGGGCCCGGTGGCGTCCGGGGCGGTGTCGTGGGCCTGGGCTGGGTTCGCTGTCGTCGTCATGCGACCAGGTTCCCGCGGGGACGGGCGCCCGGGACAGACGCCGTTGTCACCGGCTGCCGGTGCGGAACCTCCCGGCCCCCGCACTGACAAATGTCATCCGGGCAGGCCGCGGGGCACGACGCGGCCGCCCGCACACGTCCGGTTCCCCGGCTCGCGTGCGGGCGGCCCGCGGTGTCAGCGAGCGCGCCCGGCCCCCTCATCACTCGCGTCGGGCGTGTCCGCTGACCCCGGGTTCCCGGCCTGTGCACCGACCGGTCCCCTCCCCCGCCGGGCGGGTCGGCCGGACCGGTGGGGTGCGGCCCCCGACCACGTCCCCGTCCTGTATCCGACCGTGTCCACCCGAGGGCGGTTTTGTCCGTTCCGGCATGCTCGAAACGGACCGACACCTGCGCGCGGTGTCGACAAGAGTTCTACACGAAGATCGGCTTCCGCGTAGGGAGAACGGCATTCATGAGAAAGTTTCATGCGCGGAATCCCCGTACCGGTGAGTTCGTTTCGCGGAAAACGTCCTCCCGGGGAAACCGGTCCGGTGCGGAGCGTCCGCGCGACCGTCCTGGAGACACCGCGAGTACCGACCGCCCACGCACCGGGGGCGGTCCCGGTGCAGCTCCCCGGGCCCCGGCGGCCCCGGACGACGGCTTCCGACCGGCCCGCCGCCGCTGTCGTCCGCCTTCTCGGCGGGCCCGCCCGAAACGGCGGTCCCGAACGCTGCTCCGGGGCCGGGCGCCACCCGCCCCCCGATTCTTCCGAGCCGCGCCGAAGGGCTGGCCCTCGGCGAAATGGATCCGTTCCGCGAAGGGCGCCGCACCGGAACGCACCGAATTTCACGGTGCCGCCCCGAGCCCCCTGCCTTTTCTCCGGAAGGGTGCGATCCGGGAGCCGGCCGCGCACGGGGGCTGGCACGCCGTGCCCGTGGCGCGGAAGCTCTCGCGCCACGGGCCGGAGGGCCGGTCACGGCGGCGCGGGGTTCACCAGGCGCGGAGGTGGTCGCGCAGGGAGCGGGCCACACGGGCCATGAGCGCCTCGGCCCCGGGCTGGTGGACGGCGGGCACCCGCGACTCGGTGAGCACCGACACCGCGAACGCCTGGCCGTCCGCGTGCTCGACCACGCCGAACTCGTGGCGCAGGTTCAGCAGGGTGCCGGTCTTGGACGACCAGGTGGACGCGTCGGAGGTGAAGTCCGGGGCGAGGCGGTGGCGCAGCACGTTGCTGCGCATGAGCTCCCGCACCCGCGCGGCGATCCCCGGGTCGATCACCGAGGGCCGCCACAGGGCCTCCAGCAGGTCGGTGAACGCCCGGGCCGAGCCGGAGTTGGCCCGGGTCACGTCGAGCTGCGGGATGCGGTGCCCGCGCCCCGCCGTGCCCTCCCCGATGGCCAGGGAGTGCGCCAGGTGCACCTGGTCGGGTCCGAGCCGGTCCGCGGGGGTCTCGTTGAGGTCGCGGAGCTTGTGCCGGACGGTGATGCCGCGCAGTCCCGCGGAGCGGAGCCAGGCGTCGACCCTCTCGGGCGGGGTGACCTCGAAGAGGGTGTCCGCGGCGGTGTTGTCGCTCAGGCACGTGCTGAGGTACAGGAGGTCCTCGACGCTGACCTTCGCGGGGTGGCGGAACCTGCTCATCCCCGTGTGCATCGGGAGATCGCTCAGGCCCGGCTGCACGAGCACCTGCTCGGCGCCGTCGATCTCACCGACCCGGATGCGTTCGAGCGTGGCGATGGCGAGCGGCACCTTGACGAGTGAGGCGGTCGAGAACTCCAGCTCGGGCTCGATGCCCAGCTCCTCGCCCGTGTCGAGGTCCCGGACGAGGAACGATCCCCGCAACCCGCCCTCGTCGAGTTCGCGGCGCAGGTCCCGGACCAGTGCGGTGGCGCTCACCCGGACTCCCCCTGCCCGTCCGGCGCGCCCAGGCAGCGGGCTATGCCGTGGCCGAGGAGCGAACGCAGCCGCTCGGCCTCCTCACCGGTGTCGGCCGCCACGTCGTATCCGCGGGCGAGGCTGATCCCGCCGATCGGGCGCCAGTGCAGTCCCAGGTCGACGGCCTGTCGGCGGGAGCACAGGAGGAGGTCGTCCGAGCCCAGCACCTCGGCGGCGGCGGAGGCCAGGGAGGCGGCCACGGAGACCTGGGCGGGTCTCAGCCCGACGGCGTCCCGCAGGCGGTTGAGGGGGTCGCGGACGTGGGGGACGTCGTCCTCGGGCTGGATCCAGACGCGTCGGCCCCGCGTGGCCGACCTGCCGCGGTCCACGCGCAGGGTCTCCACGTGGAAGGAGCCGACCCGGGGCTCCACGGCGCTCGCCAGTCCGAGGGGCACCGACCAGGCCGCCTCGCCCGGCGGGGCGCCCGTCAGCGCGGCGCGGACCTCGCGAGAACCCAGGAGCTCGGTCCGGACGGCCGGCGGCGCGGGCCGGAAGTCCAGGTGCACGCCCTCCCTCCGGGCCTCGGCGCCGAGCGCCGCGAGGTCGCGGGTGGCGCAGATGTCCGGCACGGCGAGGCGCAGCGGGCGCAGCGCGGCGCGCTCGGCGTCGTGCTCCATCTCCTCCGCCAGCTGGACCAGGCGCCGGGCGGACGGGAGCATGTCGCGCCCGAAGCGGGTGAGGACGGCCCGACGTGTGGAGCGGTCGAACAGCCGCGCCCCCAGGTGGCTCTCCAGGGCCGCGATGCGCCGGCTGGCCACGGGCTGGGGAATGCGGGCGGCGGCGGCGCCGAGGGTGAAGCTGCCCCTGTCGCTCACGTTCACGAAAGCCTTGCAGGCGCCGACGAGGTCCATGCCGGCCACCCTATGCCCTTTCGACATGGAAAGGACCCCTGCCTCCGGGGAGCGCATCGACCGGCGGGCCCGGGCGGTCAGCCGGGGGTGGCAGGGCCGCCCGGCGGCCGGGGGGCGACGGCGCGGACGGCCGCGTCGATCGCCCTCCGCTGGGGATCCAGGGACGTACCCGGCGGACGGCGGGCGGCGCTGAGCCAGATTCCGTCGACGAGGACGAGCAGCAGCTCCACGAGGGAGTCGACGTCCTGGCCCGGCGCGAGCTCCCCCTGCTCCGCGGCGTACCCGAGGGCGGCCCGGAGGGCGGTGCGGGCCTGGGCGTCGAGCTCGGCGAGGACCTCGGCGAAGTCGGCGTCCACGGAGGCGCGCGCGTAGAACGCGGACCAGACGCGGGCCTCGGCCAGGCGGTCCCCGTCCGTGGGCAGCAGGTCGAGCAGGACCTGGCGCAACCCCTCGGCGAAGGTCAGCTTCCCGGGGCCGATGCGCACACGGGAGATCCGGGCGGACACCGCCGCCAGCGCCTCGCGGAGCGCGAAGCGGAGCAGGTCCTCCTTGGTGCCGAAGTCGCGCTGGACGGCCCCCGCGGAGAGTTCCGCCTCCGCCGCGACGGTCCGGATGCTGACGCCCTCAAGACCCTCGCGGGCGGCGATCCGGTGGAGCGCCGCGGCCACCCTCCGGCGGCGTTCTTCCCTGTCTACGTACCTGGGCACGGCCACATTGTGACACACCCCCACGATTCGATACACTCGTATCGATACGAACGTATCGAATGGAGGACGCATGGACCACCCACACGAACGCGGCGCCGGCCGGCGGCCGGCCGCCGCCGTCGGACGCAGGGCCGCCCTCGCCGCCGCGTGCATCACCGCCCTTCCGGGAGCGGCGGCGGCCGCACTCGTGCTGCTGCCGCCGCCGTCGTGGGACGCGTGGCAGTACGCGCTGCTGGCGCTGGAGTTCAGCCTGGTGTTCGCCGTACCGGCCGCCGCGGGGCTGCTGATCGCCCTCACCGTCCTGTTCCGCGGCCGGCGCCGGAGCCCCCGGGAACGGGACGGGGCCCCGGCGCCGGGCCCCTCGGCCGGTCGGGGGCGGCGACTCGCGGCGGTCGCCGCCGCGGCCAACGCGGCCGTGCTCGCCGCGGCCCTGGTGCCCCCCGCCGCGATCTGGTCCACCGCGCGCGCCGAAGGCGCGCGGCTCAGCCTCGCCGAGTACACCGCGGGCCTGTCCACCAGCGCCGACCGTGAACCCGAGACGCGCGTCTACCTGCGGCTCGACGAGTCCGGGGAGGAGATCGCCGACCCCTCGGGCAGCGGCGCCCCCGAGGCCGCGGAGGAACTGGTCCTCGACGTGTGGGAACCGGAGCGGAGGGAGGACGACGCACCACTGCCCATCGTGGTGAACGTCCACGGAGGCGCCGACGACCTGCCGCAGAGCCTCCTTCCCCGCTGGGACACGTGGCTGGCGGACGGCGGTCGCGTGGTGTTCGACGTCGACTACCGGTACTTCCCGGACGGTGACTGGTCCGCGCCCGTCTCCGACGTCAAGTGCGCCGTCGGCTGGGCCCGCGCGCACGCGGAGGAGTACGGGGCGGACCCGGACAGGATCGCCGTCACCGGTCAGTCCGCGGGGGGCCTGCTCGCGCTCCTCGCCGGGTACACGTCGGCGGAGGAGATCCCGCCGAGCTGCGACGTTCCCGAGACGGCCCCGGACGCGGTCGTGGCCTGGTACTCCGTGGCCGACGGAACCGACGGGGCCCCCGAGGTGCCGTGGCGGCAGCGCCACTCCCCCGTCGGCGACGACCTGGACGAGGGCTCCGTCCGGATGATGGGCGGGACCCCGGAGGAGGTCCCCGAGGAGTACGAACTCATCTCCCCCCTCCACCAGGTGTCGGCCGACAGCCCGCCCACCCTGCTGGTCATGTCGGGCCACGACCTGTTCCTGGGCACGGAGGACAACCGCCGCATGGCCGCCCGGCTGGACGAGGCCGGGGTCGCGCACCGGTACCTGGAGATCCCCTGGGCGGAGCACATGTTCGACCTGAACTGGGGAGGCTTCGCGAGCCAGCTCACCCGGCACACCCTCGACGGATTCCTCACCGAGCACCTCGCCCCGTGACCCCCGGGGCCCGGCCCGTCCCGGAGAGCGGCGGGCCGGCGGTGGACCGAGGACCCCGCGGGCTCCGGACCGCGGAGCCGCGTGCGCCTCTGCGCCGGACACGGCCGACGCGGATCGGGGCGAGGCCGCACGGAGCGGGTCGGGTCGGGGTGAAGCGGGGCACTGTCCACAGGCCGTGGACGACGCCGCCGGGCGACCCCGACCCCGGGCACGGAGCGCCCTCCCCGCCGCCGGACGGGCCCCGCCCCTGCCGCGACCCGCACCCGGCATGCACACCCCGTCATGGCGTCCGCACTGCCCGGCGCCGCTCCGCGCGGGCTGCGCGGGCGTCGGGGAACGCCGGAGGGGCCGGGCTCCGGTCGCGAGACCCCCCGCGACCCGGGCCCGGCCCCTCCCCGCCCCCGCCGACGGCGGGAGCGCGTGCCGACGGTCAGGCGTCGGCGGCCTCGGCCTCCTTGGGCGCCTCGCCCCGGACCGAGCGCAGGAGCAGCTGGGAGACGTCCACGACCTCCAGCGTCTCCTTGGCCTCGCCCTGCGACTTCTTCTCGTTGATCGCGTCGCCGAGCATGACCTGGCAGAACGGGCAGGCGGTGGAGACGGTGTCGGGGTTGGTGGTCAGCGCCTCGTCCACCCGCTCGGTGTTGATGCGCTTGCCGATCCGCTCCTCCATCCACATGCGGGCGCCGCCCGCGCCGCAGCAGAAGCCCCGCTCCTTGTGGCGGTGCATCTCCTGGGTCTTGACCCCGGGCACCTGGGCCATGATGTCGCGCGGCGGCGTGTACACCTTGTTGTGGCGGCCCAGGAAGCAGGGGTCGTGGTAGGTGATGTTCTCGTCCACGGAGTTGACCGGGGTGAGCTGCCCCTCCTCCACCAGTTTGGCCAGCAGCTGGCTGTGGTGGACGACCTCGTAGGTGCCGCCGAGCTGCGGGTACTCGTTGGCGAGGGTGTTGAAGCAGTGGGGGCAGCTGGCCACGATCTTCGTGACGCCGGCGTCGTTGAGCGTCTCCACGTTCTGCTGCGCGAGCATCTGGAAGACGTACTCCATGCCCAGGCGGCGGGCGGGGTCGCCGGTACAGGCCTCCATGCCGCCCAGGACGGCGAACTTGACGCCCGCGATGTCCAGCAGTTCGGCGATGGCCTTGGTGGTCTTCTTCGCCCGGTCCTCCAGCGCCCCGGCGCAGCCGACCCAGAACAGGTACTCGGTGCCCTCGGGCAGCTTGTCCTCGACGACCTGGACCTCGACCGGGTTCTCCTGGGAGGCCAGCTCGGCGATCCAGTCCATGCGCCGGTCCTCGGCCATGCCCCAGGGGTTGCCCTTGTTCTCCAGGTTCTTGAGGAGCGTGTTGGCCTCGGACGGGAAGTTGGACTCGACCATGACCTGGTAGCGGCGCATGTCGAGGATGTGGTCGATGTGCTCGATGTCGACCGGGCACTGCTCGACGCAGGCGCCGCAGTTGGTGCAGGCCCACAGCTCGTCGGGGTGGATGACGCCGCCCTCCTCCTCGGTGCCGACCAGCGGCTTGTTGAGGAGTGCGAGGACGTCCACGCCCGCGTGGCTCTCGTCGGGCTTCTCGGCGAGGGTCTCCTCGGTGATGCCCTGGAGGAGGTACGGGGCCTTCTCGTACGCGTGCCGCTGGAGGTCGAGGATGACCTTCTTGGGCGAGAGGGGCTTGCCGGTGTTCCAGGCGGGGCACTGCGACTGGCAGCGGCCGCACTCGGTGCAGCTGCTGAAGTCGAGGAGACCCTTCCAGGTGAAGTCCTCGATCTTGCCCGCGCCGAACGGGTCCTCGTCCGGGTCGGCCTCCTCGAAGTCGAGGGGCTTGGTGCCGGACCTGTCCATCATCTGCTTGGCGGCGCCGAGGGTCGGCTTCCCGTCGGCGTTGCGCTTGAAGTAGATGTTGACCGGCGCGATGAAGCGGTGCCAGCCCACGCCCATGGTGAGCTTGAGCGCCAGCACGACGAAGAACGCGTAGCTGATGATCAGCTTGAACGCGGCGACCAGGGCGATGCCCGGGTCGGCGATGCCCGGGTCGCCGGGCAGGAGCGCGCCCACGGCGTGGGAGATCGGGGTCGCCCAGACCGGGAACGGGAAGGTGTCGGAGGCGACCTTGAAGCCGCGGATCACGAAGATCGCGAACAGCAGGCCGATGATGTAGGCCTCGACGTAGTAGCCGGTCCACTGCTTGGAGTTCATGAAGCGGGACGCGCGGCCGATCCGCGCGGGGCGGTTGACGAACCGGTAGGCGGTCAGGCCCAGGATGCCGACGAGGCTGGTCCCGGCGATGAACTCGATCGCCAGGCCGTAGATCGTCCAGTCGGCGATGACCGGCAGCGTGAAGTGGGGGTCGAAGACCTCGCCCTGCGCCTCCACGACCGTGAAGGCGAGAAGGGGGAAGGAGACCATCACGAACCAGTGCGCGACGCCGATCCACGGCCGCTTGAGCATGCGCCCGTGCCCGAGGATCTCGATGACCGTCATGGTGAACCGTTGTCCGAACGGCCCCTTGCGCTCGGGCTCCACCGCACGGCCCACACCCACGGTTCGCACGATCTGGCGGACGGCCAGAGCGAACATGGTGAACGCGACCACGGCGAAGACCGAGGTGATGATGCCCAGCGTCAAGTACAGAGGATGCATCGTCCGTGGCCTCCCATCCTGCTTCTCGTCGACCGGTGCGCCACACACCGGCGGTCGGAACTTATGTTACTAGCGGGTAATCGCGCGCCCGCCACCGGATCGCCCCGCCGCCGGGCGCGGACCCGGCGGGCGCCCCTTCCGGCGCGGACCGGGGCCGCGGCGCCCGCCCGCACCGAGGCCCGCGGGCGCCGACGCAACAGAACCACGGGCGTGCGTCCGGGACGACCCCGGACACACCGCGCCTCCCCTATATGTAGCGGACCGCGGACACCGGCGGGCGCCCCGGGCATCGGTGGGACCACCGGGATTCTCCCCCGATCCCAGGTTGGGCCACAGCGGAGGCGGGGGCAACCGGGAACCCGCGGCTGTGGACGGCCGGGCCGGACGCCCCGCCCCCGGCGGGGAACCGCGCCCCCGTCCCCGCCGCCCGGAGCCGCCGGGATTACCCCCGGACGCCCCTGACCTCCCCTGGTTTCCAGGTCAAGGATGTCCCCGAGTTGTCCCGGGGTTCCCCCATCTTCCTCGTGGGGAGTGCCCAGGTCGGGAACATCCCGGCTTGTCCGGCCGTTGTCAGGGCGTAGGAACCAACTTGAGTCTGGTCGACTCAACTGACTTGACAGCCCTCGCTCGACGAAGCAAACTTACGCCTGAACGACTCAACTTTGACGGAGGAAGCAACCATGGCTCGTGCGGTCGGAATCGACCTCGGTACGACGAACTCGTGTGTCGCGGTCCTGGAGGGCGGCGAGCCGACGGTCATCGCCAACGCCGAGGGCTCCCGTACCACCCCGTCCGTCGTCGCCTTCGCCAAGAACGGCGAGGTGCTCGTCGGCGAGGTCGCCAAGCGCCAGGCGGTCACCAACGTCGACCGCACCATCCGCTCGGTCAAGCGCCACATCGGCACCGACTGGACGGTGAAGATCGACGACAAGACCTTCAACCCCCAGCAGATCAGCGCCTTCGTGCTCCAGAAGCTCAAGCGCGACGCCGAGGCCTACCTCGGCGAGGACGTGACCGACGCGGTCATCACCGTCCCCGCCTACTTCAGCGACTCCCAGCGCCAGGCCACCAAGGAGGCCGGCACGATCGCGGGCCTCAACGTCCTGCGCATCATCAACGAGCCGACCTCGGCCGCCCTCGCCTACCACCTGGAGAAGGAGGAGGAGGCGACCATCCTGGTGTACGACCTGGGCGGCGGCACCTTCGACGTCTCCCTGCTGGAGGTGGGCGACGGCGTCGTGGAGGTCAAGGCGACCAACGGCGACAACCACCTCGGCGGCGACGACTGGGACCAGGCGATCGTCAACTGGCTGGTCGAGCGCTTCAAGAACTCCAACGGCGTGGACCTGTCCAAGGACAAGATGGCCCTGCAGCGCCTGCGCGAGGCCGCTGAGAAGGCCAAGATCGAGCTGTCCAGCTCCAGCGAGTCGGGCATCAACCTGCCCTACATCACGGCCTCGGCCGAGGGCCCGCTGCACCTGGACGAGAAGCTCTCCCGCGCCGAGTTCCAGCGCCTGACCTCCGACCTGGTCGAGCGGACCAAGACGCCGTTCCAGCAGGTCATCAAGGACGCGGGGATCAGTGTCGACCAGATCGACCACGTGGTCCTGGTGGGCGGCTCGACCCGTATGCCCGCCATCGCCGACCTGGTCAAGGAGATGACCGGCGGCAAGGAGCCCAACAAGGGCGTCAACCCGGACGAGGTCGTGGCGATCGGCGCCGCGCTCCAGGCCGGCGTGCTCAAGGGCGAGGTCAAGGACGTCCTGCTCCTGGACGTGACCCCGCTGTCGCTGGGCATCGAGACCAAGGGCGGGGTGTTCACCAAGCTCATCGAGCGCAACACCACCATCCCCACCAAGCGCTCCGAGATCTTCACGACGGCCGACGACAACCAGCCGTCCGTGCAGATCCAGGTCTACCAGGGTGAGCGCGACATCGCCCAGTACAACAAGAAGCTGGGCGTCTTCGACCTGACCGGCCTGCCCCCGGCGCCGCGCGGCGTCCCGCAGATCGAGGTCGCCTTCGACATCGACGCCAACGGCATCGTCAGCGTCACCGCGAAGGACCTGGGCACCGGCCGCGAGCAGTCCGTCACCATCTCCGGCGGCTCCGCGATGTCCAAGGACGACATCGACAAGATGGTCCGCGACGCCGAGCAGTACGCGGAGGAGGACCGCAAGCGCCGCGAGGAGGCCGAGGTCCGCAACAACGCCGAGTCCCTCGTCTACCAGACCGAGAAGGTCATCAAGGACAACGAGGACAAGATCCCGGCGGACGTGCGCTCCGAGACCGAGGCCGCGGTGGCCGAGCTGAAGACCGCACTCGAGGGCACCGACGTCGAGGCCATCCGCTCCGCGAGCGAGAAGGTCGCGCTGGCCAGCCAGAAGATCGGTTCCGCGATCTACAGCCAGGGCCAGCAGGGCGGCGCCGAGGGCGACGCCGGCGCTTCGGCCTCCGACTCCGCCGACGACACCGACGTCGTGGACGCCGAGATCGTCGACGAGGACAACGGCAAGGGCAACCAGCAGCAGTCCTGAGCCCCAGGTCGAGTCGAGGAAGGAGGGCACGCCGGACATGGCACCGTCGGACAACAACACGAACAACTCCGACACCGGTGACGGTGAGGAGAAGCAGGGCCCGGTGATCCGCGACAACCGCCGGATCGACCCCGAGACCGGTGAGGTCCGCGAGCCCAAGGGGGCCACCGCCCCCGAGGAGCCCGCCGCCGCGCCGGACGACTCCGACGAGGACGTCGTCGAGGCCGAGCTGGAGGACTTCCCCGAGATTCCGGACACTCCGGAATCCGTGGTCACGGACGCGATCAACGCGGACGAGCGGGTCATCGAGCTGACCAACGACATCAAGCGCGTGCAGGCGGAGTACTCCAACTACCGCAAGCGCGTCGAGCGCGACCGCGTCGCGGTCCGCGAGACGGCGACCGCCCAGGTCCTCGGCGAACTCCTGCCGATCCTGGACGACATCGGCCGGGCGCGGGACCACGACGAGCTCAACGGCGGGTTCAAGGCGGTGGGCGAGGCCCTGGAGGCCTCCGTCACCAAGCTGGGCCTGGAGCGCTACGCGGACCAGGGCGACGAGTTCGACCCGAACATCCACGAGGCGCTCACCCTGGTGCCGGTCCCCAACATCTCCGTACAGTCGGTGATCGAGGTGTTCCAGCCCGGGTACCGCATCGGTGAGAGGATCCTCCGTCCGGCCCGCGTGGTCGTCGGGGACCCGGTCGACGGCGGCGAGGCCCCGGCCGGCGCCGCCGAGGACGGCGGGACCCCCGGAGCGGACGAGGCCGACACCGCGGCCGAGTCCGGTGGCGAGGAGAACAGCAAGTAGCGGGCACGCCCGTGACCTCCGGCCGTGACCTCCGCGCGAGCGGCGGTCACGGCCGGAGTCGGACCCCGGCCCGCCACGGGCCGGGGTCACGTGGAACCATCGGACGCAACCGGCACCAGCGGGGAGAAGGCACCAGTCGATGAGCACCAAGGACTACCTGGAGAAGGACTACTACAAGGTCCTCGGAGTCTCAAAGACCGCCTCGAAGGACGAGATCAAGCAGTCCTACCGCAAGCTGGCCCGGGAGAGCCACCCCGACGCGAACACCGACGACCCCAAGGCGGAGGACCGCTTCAAGGAGGTCTCCGAGGCGTACAACGTCCTGTCGGACGACAAGCGCCGCAAGGAGTACGACGAGGCGAGATCGCTGTTCGGGGGGTCGTACCGCCCGGGCGGCGGCACCGGGCCGGGCGGGTTCGACATGGGCGACCTGTTCGGCCAGGGCACCTCCGGGGGCGGTGGCGGCGCGGGCGGTGAGCGCCTGAGCGACATCTTCGGCGGCCTGTTCGGCAACCGCGGCCGGGGCGGCGGGGCAACGCG
Source organism: Nocardiopsis sp. NPDC055824 (assembly GCF_053616335.1). Lineage (NCBI taxonomy): Bacteria > Bacillati > Actinomycetota > Actinomycetes > Streptosporangiales > Nocardiopsidaceae > Nocardiopsis > Nocardiopsis sp. NPDC055824. Next base: position 18,046 of record NZ_JBSHDN010000034.1, on the reverse strand, counting down.
CAGCCGGCGCGGCGCGGACGTCGAGACCGAGACCACGCTGACCTTCCGCGAGGCGGCCGACGGGGTCACGCGCTCCTTCCAGCTGACCAGCGAGGAGGCGTGTCCCACCTGCAAGGGCACGGGCGCCAAGCTCGGCACGGCCCCGCGGATGTGCCCGAAGTGCTCCGGCACCGGGCACGAGAACACCAATCTGGGCGGCTTCTCGCTGTCCGAGCCGTGCAGCGAGTGCAAGGGCCGCGGCCTGGTCGTGGACGACCCCTGCGCCACCTGCAACGGCAGCGGGCGCGGCAAGAGCACCCGCACCATCCAGACCCGTATCCCGGGCGGGGTGACCGAGGGCCAGCGGATCAGGATCAAGGGCAAGGGCGCGCCGGGTGAGAACGGCGGTCCGGCGGGTGACCTCTACGTCGTCGTCCACGTGAAGGAGCACCCGGTGTTCGGCAGGAGCGGCGACAACGTGACGATCACCGTGCCGGTGAGCTTCCCCGAGGCGGTGCTCGGCGCGGAGGTCCGCATCCCGACGCTCAACGGCTTCCCGGTGACCGTGAAGGTCCCGCCGGGCACGCAGAACGGTCACAAGCTGCGGGTGCGCGGCAAGGGCGCGACCCGCAAGGACGGCACCGCGGGCGACATGCTCGTCACGATCGAGGTGGCGGTGCCGAAGACGCTCAGCGGGGACGCGCGCGAGGCCCTGGAGAAGTTCCGCGCCGCGACGTCCGACTACGACCCGCGTGACGGACTCGAGGCGCGGGCGAAGGGTGCGTGAACGACGTGAACGACTCCTTCGGCGCTGACGCCCCGGTCTACGTGATCTCGGTGGCCGCCGAACTCGCGGGGATGCACCCGCAGACCCTGAGGCAGTACGACCGGCTGGGGATCGTCTCCCCCGGCCGGGCGTCCGGCCGGGGGCGCCGCTACTCCATGCGCGACGTGCAGACGCTGCGCGAGGTGCAGCGGCTGTCCCAGGAGGAGGGCATCAACCTCGCCGGGATCAAGCGGATCCTCGAACTGCAGCACGAGGTCGAGCAGCTGCGCGAGCAGATCTTCCATGTGGCGAACGAGCTGGAGGCGGCCCGGCGGGCGGTGTCCAGGCGCGGCAGGCCCGCCCGCCCCGAGCCGGGGCCCGCGGTCCGCGGCGAGCTGGTGCGCCGGACCCGTGTGACCATCTTCAACACCGCCGAGCCCTTCGGGGCCGCCGGGGGCGACGAGGAGCCCCGCGACGCGGGGCCGGGCTCCCCCGGCCAGCCGGGCGCTCCGGGCCGGGGCGCCGCCGGACCGGGGGTCCCCGGGCAGGGCGGTCCCGGGCAGGAGGGCCCGCAGCGCGGGACCGGCGGCACCGAGAGGGGCCGCACGGAGAACGGGCGGGACTGAGGGACGTCCGCCCCACCGCCGGGGCCGAGGCCGGCCACTGATCATCACTGTGAGTGACATTAGTTTTTCTAGGAGTCACCGGACATGAACTACAAGCTCACCCAGAAGAGCCAGGAGGCTCTGTCGGTGGCCATCCGCCGCGCCACCACGGACGGCAGCCCCCAGACCGAGCCCGCGCACCTGCTGGCGGCCCTCCTCGACCAGCCCGAGGGGATCACCCGTCCTCTGCTCAAGGAGGTCGGCGCCAACCCCGACACCCTCAAGGACAAGGTCGAGGCCGCCATCGGCGCCCTGCCCAGGGCCGCGGGGTCCACGGTCAGCTCGCCCAGTTCGTCGCGCCAGCTGATCGTCTCCATCAACACGGCGGCGCAGCGCGCCCAGCAGATGGAGGACGAGTACGTCTCCACCGAGCACCTGCTGGTGGGGCTCGCCACCGACGGCGGTGAGGCCGCACGGCTGCTCACCGAGGCGGGGGCGACCCCCGACGCGCTCCTGGAGGCGTTCGAGCGGGTGCGCGGGACGGGGAAGATCACCACCGAGAACCCCGAGGACACCTACAAGGCGCTGGAGAAGTTCGGCGTCGACCTCACCGAGCGCGCCCGCGAGGGCAAGGTCGACCCGGTCATCGGACGCGACGGGGAGATCCGCCGGGTCGTCCAGGTGCTCAGCCGCCGCACCAAGAACAACCCCGTGCTCATCGGCGAGCCCGGCGTCGGCAAGACCGCCGTCGTCGAGGGGCTCGCCCAGCGCATCGTGGCCGGGGACGTGCCGCAGTCGCTGGTCGGCAAGCGCCTGGTCAGCCTGGACCTGTCCGCGATGGTGGCGGGCGCCAAGTACCGGGGCGAGTTCGAGGAGCGGCTCAAGTCGGTGCTCTCCGAGATCAAGGCGTCCGAGGGCCGGGTCATCACCTTCATCGACGAGCTGCACACCATGGTCGGCGCGGGCGCCGCCGAGGGCGCCATGGACGCGGGCAACATGCTCAAGCCCATGCTGGCGCGCGGGGAGCTGCGCATGGTCGGCGCGACCACCCTGGACGAGTACAGGGAGAAGATCGAGAAGGACCCCGCACTCGAACGCCGGTTCCAGCAGGTCATGGTGGGCGAGCCGTCGGCGGCGGACACGATCGCGATCCTGCGCGGGCTCAAGGGCCGCTACGAGGCCCACCACAAGGTCCAGATCGCCGACGCGGCGCTGGTGGCCGCCGCGACCCTGTCCGACCGCTACATCACCGCCCGCTTCCTACCGGACAAGGCCATCGACCTCATCGACGAGGCCGCGTCCCGGCTGCGCATGGAGATCGACTCCAGTCCGGTGGAGATCGACGAGCTCAAGCGCACCGTCGACCGCCTGAAGATGGAGGAGATGGCGCTGGAGAAGGAGTCGGACCCGGCCAGCGTGCAGCGGCTGGAGCGGCTCCGCTCCGACCTCGCCGACACCCAGGAGCAGCTCACCGGCCTCGTGGCGCGGTGGGAGCAGGAGAAGGCCGGGCTCAACCGGCTCGGCGAGCTCAAGGGCCAGCTGGACGACCTGCGCACGCGCGCCGAGCTGGCGCAGCGCGAGGGCGACTTCGGCGAGGCCTCCCGGCTCATGTACGGGGACATCCCGCAGCTGGAGAAGCAGGTCGAGGAGGCGTCCAAGGCCGAGGAGAGCGCGGCGCCCCAGGGCGGCGACACCATGGTCAAGGACGAGGTCGGCGCCGACGAGGTCGCCGACGTGGTGTCCGCGTGGACCGGCATCCCCGTCGGGCGGCTGTTGGAGGGCGAGACCTCCAAGCTGCTGCGCATGGAGGACGAGCTGGGTTCGCGGATCATCGGCCAGCGGGACGCCGTCACGGCGGTGTCGGACGCGGTGCGCCGGGCTCGGGCGGGGATCTCCGACCCGGACCGGCCGACGGGTTCGTTCCTGTTCCTCGGGCCGACGGGCGTGGGCAAGACCGAGCTGGCCAAGGCGCTGGCGGAGTTCCTGTTCGACGACGAGCGCGCGATCGTGCGCATCGACATGAGCGAGTACTCCGAGAAGCACTCCGTGTCGCGCCTGGTGGGCGCGCCCCCCGGATACGTGGGGTACGAGGAGGGCGGCCAGCTGACCGAGGCGGTGCGCCGCCGCCCGTACACGGTCGTGCTGCTGGACGAGGTGGAGAAGGGGCACCCGGAGGTGTTCGACACCCTGCTCCAGGTGCTGGACGACGGCCGCCTGACCGACGGGCAGGGCCGCCAGGTCGACTTCCGCAACACGATCCTCATCCTCACCTCCAACCTGGGGTCGCCGTTCCTGGTGGACCAGTCGCTGGAGGAGTCGGTGCGCCGGGACCGCGTCATGGACGTGGTGCGGGCGACCTTCAAGCCGGAGTTCCTGAACCGGCTGGACGACGTGATCATGTTCGACGCCCTGTCCACGGCCGACCTGACGCGGATCGTGGACCTGCAGGTGGACAAGCTGGCCGGGCGCCTGGCCGACCGGCGGTTCGGCCTGGACGTCACACCGGGCGCGCGGGAGTGGCTGGCGCTGACGGGCTACGACCCGAACTACGGCGCGCGTCCGCTGCGCCGCCTGGTGCAGTCCACCATCGGCGACCCCCTGGCGCGTGAACTGCTGTCGGGCTCCCTGTCCGAGGGCGACACGGCGGTCGTGGACGTGGACGACGTCTCGGACAAGCTGCGGGTGACCGTGCGCGGGGGCGACGCTCCCGCGGCCTGACCGGCCCCCGCGCGCGGGGGCCGCGGGGCCCGGCCGGGACGGGCACGGAGCGCAGGCGGTGGGGGGCCGTCCCCGGCCGGGGGCGGCCCCCTCCGCGTGCCGGACGCCCCGGGAGGGGCGGGCGTCCGCCCCCGGGCCGGGACACACCGCAGCCCCTCTGCCCACCGGGCGGCGAACCACCGGACGATGCGTGATCGTGGAAGGCGCAGGTGTCCATGTCGTACGGCACCGACGACATCCGTTCGAGCGAGGGCTCGGCCGGTCCGAAGCCGGGCTGCCCGCCTCCCCGGTCTCCGGGCGGGACGCAAGCAGGGGTGAAGCCGACACGAAGCGGCCTCTGTCAGCCTCTCCCCGCACCCGCACCACGAAGGGCGCCCCGGTGACGGGACCGACCGGGGCGGTCCGGCACTCCGCGTATCCGCTCGGGCCCACGATGGGACACGAATCATGAGGAAGCTCCTCCGCAAGACCGCCTCCGTCGCCGCCGCCCTGGGCCTCGCGGCGACCGGCCTGCTCGCCACGGCCGCGCCCGCCGCGGCGGCCACCTACGGGGGCGAGTGCGGCAGCGGCTACTCCGTGGTCAACTCGGCCGCCGTCGGGACCAAGGGCACGGTCTTCCTGACCTACAACAACTCCAACGGCCGCAACTGCGTGGTCACCAAGCGCAACGCCGCGGGGGCGGCCGTCATCATCGAGGCGGGCCTGTCGATCAGCCCGGCGGGCGGCCACTGGGACGTGTACGAGGGCGACTACTTCACCAGCTACGCGGGCCCGATCTACCTGAACGCGGCCGGGCGGTGCGTGGACTGGATGGGCCGCATCAGCGGCACCGAGGGCGGCAAGCGCGGCACGAACTGCGGCTGACCCCGCTCGGGCGGCCCGGGCGCCGGGCCGCCCGGCTCCGCCGGATCACTCCCGTACCGGTTTCACTCCGGCGGTGAGCACAGCCGTCCTACGGCCGAAACCCGATGACGCAGGTCAACATTTGGCGCATTCCGGACCTGTTGCGTGTATGCGCGACGATCTGTGGACTGGGCCGCACAGCGTGTCGTATGCTCCGCCACGGCCGTGCGGCGCAGGGGTCGCCGCGGGGCGAGGGGGCGCGGGGTGCAGACCAACCTGTCAGTGATCCGGTACCGGCTGCTCGGCTCGGTCGAGGCCCACTCCGGGGGGCGGCGCGTCGCACTCGGCGGCCCCAAGCGCAGAACCGTCCTCGCGGCCCTGCTCCTGCGGCCGAACACGGTGGTCGCCGACGACAGGCTCGTCGACCTCGTCTGGGGGGACGACCCGCCGCGCAGCGCCCGGCCCCAGCTCCAGGTGCACATCCACGAACTGCGCAAGCGCCTGGGCCCCGCGACGATCGTCCGGCACAGCTACGGCTACCAGCTGCTGGCGGCCCCCGGGGCCACCGACGCGGAGGAGTTCCGGCGGCTCGTCGCCCTGGCCCGGGTCCACCGGTCCGAGGGGCGCCGCGACGAGGCCGCCCGGACCCTGCGCTCGGCGATGGCGCTGTGGACCGGCCCGGCCCTCGGCGGGGTCACCGCGCCGCTGGAGGAGAAGGCGCGCCCCGCCCTGGAGGAGTCGCGGCTGTACGCCCTGGAGGAGCTGTACGGGGTGGAGGTCGAACGCGGACGGGGCTCCTCCGCCGTGCCCGAACTGCGCACCCTCTGCTCCGAGCACCCCACCCGGGAGAGCCTGGTCGCCCTGCTCATGTCCGCCCTGCACTCGTGCGGGCGCACCGGCGAGGCGCTGGAGGCGTACGCCTCGCTGCGCGACCTGTTCGCCCGGGAGATGGGGATCGCCCCGGGCGCACAGCTCCAGCGGCTCCACCTGGGGCTCCTGAGCCCGGAGCGGGAGGAGGGGCCGGCCCGCCGCAGGCCGTCGGTCCGCCCGGCGGAGCTCCCCCACGCCGTCCGCGGGTTCGTGGCGCGGGACCGGGAGCTCGCCGTCCTCGACGCCGGACGGGAGGGGCGGGCCTCCCTGTTCCTCGTCACGGGGGTCGCGGGCGTCGGCAAGACCGCGCTGGCCCTGCACTGGGGCCACACCGCGCGGGAGGACTTCCCCGACGGACAGCTGTACCTGGACCTGCGCGGATCCGCGTGCGGCGAGGCTCCGACGCAACCCGACGACGCCCTGCGCCAGCTGCTGCGCAGCCTCGGCGCCGACACGCGCGACCTGCCGGCCGACGCCCCGGGGCTCGCCAAGCTGTTCCGCTCGATGACGGCCGACCGGCGGCTGCTGATCCTGCTGGACGACGCCGCGTCGGCGGAGCAGGTCGTCCCGCTCCTCCCGGGCGGCCCGGACAGCACGGTCCTGGTGACCGGCCGCCGCGACCTCCCCGACCTGGTGGCGCTGTTCGGCGCGGTCCGGATCCGGCTCGACGTGCTGTCGGAGGAGTCCTCCGTCGAGCTGTTCCGGTTCGTCGCCGGGGACGCCGGGCCGGCCTCCGGCCCCTCGGCCGCCCCGGCGATCGCGGGCGACTGCGGCGGACTCCCCCTGGCGCTGCGGATGGCCGCCGCCACCATGGGCGCCGTCGGCCCTCCCCGGCCGGTCTGACCGGCGGGCACGCCGCCCCGTCGCTCCCGGCGGAGGAGCGCCGCCTCGCCCGCGGGGCGCGCCGCGCGGGTCACCCGGCGGCGAGCACGCGTGCCTCGACCTCCGGGTCCAGCCCCGGGCTCGGGCGGTCCGTGCGCTGCGGGGCCTCTCCTCCGACGGACAGCAGCCACTCCCAGGTGTCGGTGACGGTCTCGGCCACCGGGCGGCAGCGCAGACCGGCCGCGACCGCCCTGGCGACGCCGGCGCCGTGCAGCGCCTCGTGCATCTCGCCCGGCGGCAGCCAGACCGGCAGGTCCGTCCACGGCCGGATGCCCGCTTCCGCGACGACATCCGGGTCGGTCCAGCGGAACTCCGCGTCGGAGCCCGTGGCTGCGGCGCAGGCGGTCAGCAGCCCCTCCATGGTGGTGTGCCCCGGCGGGCTCACCAGGTTGTACGGGCCGCCCAGGCCCTTCTCGGCCGCGTCGAGGGTCCACGCGGCGAGGTCGCGCGCGTCCACGTACTGCAGGGGCAGGTCGCGCGGGCCGGGAGCCAGGACCGGACCGCCGCGGGCGACGCGGTTCAGCCACCAGGGCAGGCGGCCGACGTTCTCGTGCGGGCCGAGGACGAGTCCGGCCCGCACGGACAGGGCCCGGTCCCCGAAGGCCCGCTCCGCGGCCAGCTCCCCGCCCCGCTTGTCGTTCGCGTAGTCGGTGGCGCCCGCGTCCGGAGCCCCCTCCACCACCGGCCAGTCCTCGTCGGAGCCCGCCGGTGAGGGGTAGGTGTAGACGGAGCGGCTGGAGACGTAGGCGTAGTGCCCGGCACGGTCCGCGAGGAGGTTCGCCGCGGCGGCCACGGCGCTCGGCGCCGCCGACCAGGTGTCGACGACGGCGTCCCACTCCCCCGTCCCCAGTTCCGCGAGCCCGCCCTCCGCCAGCCGGTCGCCGTGCAGCACGGTGGCGCCCTCCGGCGCCGGCCGGGTCCCCCGGTGGAACACGGTGGTGTCCCACCCGCGTCCCAGCGCGTCCTCCACGACGGCTCGTCCCACGAACTCGGTACCGCCCAGTACGAGAAGTCTCATGGGGAGGAGTCTGGCGTCCCGCGCCCCGGCACGCCAGAGGTGACTGCTCTCGGCAGAACCGGAAATGACCGGATGCGCCGGCGTGGCCCGGGGCACGCCGCACGGTTCGGCCCGGCCCCCGGCTCCGTCCGGGGCTCCGGCTCCGCCCGGGTCACCGGCCGCGGGGAGGGCCCGGCCCGGGCGCCGCGGTCAGCCCGCGCAGGAGACGGCGCGACCGCGGAGGTGGTCGCGCTCGCGCTCGTTGAGGGTGAGGTCCGCCGCGCGCTCGAACTCCTCCCGCGCCTCGTCCGGGCGCCTGAGGCGCAGCAGCAGGTCGCCCCGCACGGCGGCCAGGAGGTGGTAGCCGTCCAGGACCCCGGCCTCGCTCAGGGAGTCCACGATGTCCAGCGCCGGTCCCGGCCCGTCCGCCATGGACACCGCGACGGCGCGGTTCAGTTCGACGACCGGGGACCGGGTGACCGCGGCCAGCTCCGCGTACAGCCCCGCGATCCCGGCCCAGTCGGTGTCCTCCACTGCCGCGGCCTGGGCGTGCTTGGCCGCGATGGCCGCCTGGAGCGCGTAGGGGCCGCGCGGTTCGGCCGGGTCGGCGGAGAGCGCGTGCCTCAGCGCCCGGAACCCCCGCAGGACGAGCCTGCGGTCCCAGCGGGTGCGGTCCTGCTCGGCGAGCGGGACGGGCTCGCCGCCCGGCCCGACACGGGCCCGGAACCGCGAGGCGTGCAGTTCCATCAGCGCGACCAGGCCGTGCACCTCGCGCTCCCCCGGCAGCAGCGCGGTGAGCACCCTTCCCAGGCGCATGGCCTCGTCGCACAGCTCGGGGCGTATCCAGTCACCGCCGGAGGTCGCGGCGTAGCCCTCGTTGAACACCAGGTAGACGACCTCCAGGACGGAGGCGAGCCGGGCGTCGCGGTCCGCCCCGACCGGTACCTCGAAGGGCACCTGCCTGGCGGCGAGCGTGCGCTTGGCGCGCACGACGCGTTGGGCGACGGTGGACTCCGGCACCAGGAAGGCGCGGGCGACCTCCTCCGTGGTGAGCCCGCCGAGCAGGCGGAGGGTGAGCGCGACCCTCGCCTCGGTGGACAGCACGGGGTGGCAGCACACGAACATCAACTTGAGGAGGTCGTCGCCGTAGTCCTCCTCCAGGACGGCGTCGAACTCGGCCTGTCCGTCGTGCCCGGCGATGTCGCGGCCCAGGTCGGCCATCCGCTTCTGGAAGCGCTCGTCCCGCCGCCAGCGGTCGAGCATCCGCCGCTTGGCCACGGTGGTCAACCACGCGCCGGGGTTGTCGGGAACCCCCTCGTCTGGCCACTTCTCCAAGGCGCTGACCAGGGCGTCCTGGGCGAACTCCTCGGCGAGGCCGACGTCGCCGACCATGCGGGTGAGCGCGGCGACGAGGCGGGCCGACTCGATGCGCCAGACCGCCTCGACCGCGCGGGTTGCGTCGGTGTGGCTCACGGACCAATGACAGCACCATGAGCCACACCACCGCAAGCCCGGACGAACCGGCCCCTCAGGCCTCGTGCTCGTTGTGGGCGCGCATCTGGCGCTCGCGCTCCTTGAGCTCCTCGGGCATCTCGTCGCCGAAGTCGTCGGTCCCCATGATGCGCCGCAGCACCAGGCTCATCTCGCCGGTGTCGCCGTGCGGGCAGCGCCTGGCCCACTCCACGGCCTCCTCGTGCGAGGACACCTGGAGGATCCAGTAGCCGGCGATGAACTCCTTGGCCTCCGCGAAGGGGCCGTCCGTGACGTTCGTCCGGCCGTCGGAGAAGGTGACCCGGGTCGCCTCCTCGGAGGGGGCCAGGCCGTCGCCGGCGAGGAGGACGCCGGCCTTGACCAGCTCCTCGTTGTAGTCGGCCATCGCCTGGAACATCTCCGGCGTCATCTCCGTGTCGGCCTCGGCCTGCGGGTCGGACATGATCGACATCATGTAGCGCATGGTGTTCGCCTCCCGTGCGGCGGAGGAGCCTCTCTCCCCCGCTCTCGTCTACACGTCGAACGGAACGGCGGGGGATCGACACGGCGGCCGAACTTTTCTCCGACTTTTTTCGGGGAGTCCCGCCCGGGCCGCCGCCCCGGTCTCGTCGATCCGCCTCACCATGCCTTACTACCCGGAACGGCGGGGATGACCGCGGAATCCGCGACCGCTCGCCGCGCACGGGACGGTCCGCCTCCGGACGGGCCGCCGCCCGCCCCGCGGCCGGGGGCGCCCTCCCCCCGCCCCCTGGCCACAACCGGTCATACCGGTGACCGCCCCGGAGCCCGACCCGGGCCGTTCGGTAGAGTTCCGGCACGGTCGCGCCGGGCGGCGGTCGCGGAGCGAGGGGGCGGTTCGGGTGGGCTTGTTCTTGGACACCGCCCTCGGGTTCCCGACGGTGCTGCTCACCCCCGCACTGGTCGTCGTCGCGGGCTACTGGCTGTTCGTCGCGGTCGGCGCCGCCGACCTGGACCTCCTCGACGGCGTGGACGCCGACGGCGACGCCGTGGGCCTGAGCGCCTTCATGGGCAGGGTCGGGCTGGGAGGAACGGCGCCGAAGGCGTCCGTCGAGGGCGGCGGACGACGGCCGGGCGTCCCGGTCACGGTCGCGCTCACCGCGCTCGTCTGCGTCGCCTGGTTCGTGAGCATGATCGGAGGCATCATGACCAACCTCCTGGACACCGCGTCCACCCCCCTCCTGCTGGTGCTCGGCGCCGTGGTCCTGCTGATCGCGCTCGTCGCCGCGTGGGCGGTCACCAGCGGACTGGTCATGTCACTCCAGCGGTTCCTCCCCCGGCGCACCGAGGATTCCAAGCACGAACTGGTCGGGCGCACCTGTGTGATCCGCATCGGCGACGCGGACGAGTCCTTCGGCCGGGCCGAGATCACCACCGCGGGCGGGGCGTCCATCTCCATCCCGGTGCGCACCACCGGCGGCGAGGTCCTGCCGCTGGGCAGCACGGCCCTGATCTTCGACCACAGCCCCGAGGGCGACGTCTTCCTCGTCACGCGCTTCGACGCCGCGCTGGACCCCGACCGGCCCTGAGCCCCCGGCCCCGGGGCTCCGCCTTTCCCGGGCGGGCCCCTCCCGAACGGGGCGGGCCGGTCGGAACGGAACCGTTTCGGATGGGCCCGCGTCCCATGTGTACGAGCGTCCCTCCCCGGGGCGGCCACCCGCAGCCGTCCCGTCCCCCCGAAACGCTCGCTTCCCCCGTACGCCACTCGCGGAAAGAGTCCCCCACGTGTTGCTGAGTGCTACCACGAACGGCCAGGAGGCGGCGGACGCGGCCTTCCTCACCGTCGGTGTCGCCGTGGCCGTCGGCCTGGTCGTCCTCCTCGCCCTGCTGCTGATGGTCACGCGCCTCTTCCGCAAGGTCGAGCAGGGCAAGGCCCTGATCATCTCGAAGGTGAGGGACGTCCACGTCACCTTCACCGGAGCGATCGTCCTCCCGGTCCTGCACAAGGCCGAGATCATGGACATCTCCCTCAAGACGCTGACCCTCGACCGGCGCGGGCGGGAGGGTCTCACCTGCAAGGACAACATCCGCGCGGACATCAAGGTGTACTTCTACGTCCGGGTCAACGAGACCGCCGAGGACGTCAAGAAGGTCGCCAAGTCGATCGGCACCGCGCGCGCCAGCGACCAGGACACGCTCCAGGAGCTGTTCAACTCCAAGTTCTCCGAGGCCCTCAAGACCGTCGGCAAGCAGTTCGACTTCGAGGAGCTGTTCACCCACCGCGAGCAGTTCCGCCACGCGATCGTCTCCCTGATCGGCACCGACCTCAACGGCTACAGCCTGGAGGACGTCGCCATCGACGAGCTGGAGCAGACGCCGCTGCACCAGCACGACAGCAACAACATCCTCGACGCGCAGGGCATCTCGAAGATCACGGAGCGCACCGCCAAGGAGCACAAGCGCACCAACGAGTTCGAGAACGACCGCAAGAAGGAACTCGACCGGCAGAACACCGAGACCGCCGAGACCCTCGCCGAGCTGGAGAAGCGCCGCGAGGAGGCGGCCGCGAAGGCCAAGCGCGAGATCGAGATCATCCGCGCCCGCGAGGAGGCGGAGACCGCCCGCGTTCAGGCCGAGGAGCGCCTGAAGGCCGAGACGGCGAACATCCGCACCTACGAGGCGCTGGGCGTCCAGACCCAGAACCAGCAGCGCGAGATCGCGGTCGCCGAGAAGAACCGCGAGCGCGTCATCGCCATCGAGAGCGAGCGCATCGAGAAGGACCGCATGCTGGAGGTCATCGGGCGCGAGCGCGAGACCGAGCTGAGCCGCATCTCCAAGGACAAGGAGGTCGAGGCCGAGCGCCGCGAGGTCGCCGAGGTCGTCCGCGAGCGGATCGCCGTGGACCGCACCGTGGCCGAGCAGGAGGAGGCCATCAAGCGCCTGCGGGCCGTCGAGGAGGCGGAGCGCCAGCGCCAGGCCGTCATCATCCACGCCGAGGCCGAGGCCCAGGAGAACCTGGTCAAGGACATCAAGGCCGCCGAGGCCGCGGAGGCCGCCTCCAAGCACCGCGCCGCCGAGGAGCTCACCCTCGCCGAGGCCCGCCAGCAGGCCGCCGAGCTGGACACCCGCGCCAAGATCCGCCTGGCCGAGGGCACGCAGGCCGAGGCCGCCGCCGCGGGCCTGGCCGAGGTGCAGGTCCGCCACCAGGACGCCGAGGCCATCGAGAAGGTCGGCCGCGCCGAGGCCGTCGTGGCCCGCGAGAAGGCCCGTGTCGAGGCCGAGGCCGTCGAGCAGAAGCTGCGCGCCGAGGCCGCCGGCCTCACCGACAAGGCCGAGGCCATGGCGGCCCTGGACCAGGTCAGCCGCGAGCACGAGGAGTACCGCCTGCGCCTGGAGGCCGAGAAGGAGGTGCGCCTGGCGGGGATCAACGTCCAGCGCGAGGTCGCCGAGGCACAGGCCACCGTCCTGGCCACCGGTCTGGAGAACGCCGACATCAACATCGTCGGCGGCGACGGGGCGTTCTTCGACCGCATGGTCGGGGCCATCGGCCTGGGCAGGTCGGTCGACGGGTTCGTCAACAACTCCGAGACGGTGCAGGCCCTGGGCTCGGGCTGGCTCAACGGCGAGGGCGACTTCGGCGGGTCGATCCGCAAGGTGCTGTCCTCGGTCGACACCGAGGACGTCAAGAACCTCACCGTGTCCGCTCTGCTGCTCAAGCTGATCAGCGCCGGCGGTCCGCAGACCGACAAGCTCAACGGCCTGCTCGGCACCGCCCGCTCCCTCGGGGTGGACCACCTGCCCGCGGCCGCCCTCGCCGGCGCCGAGCGGTGAGGCAGCCCTCCGTGGCCGAGACCGGAACCCAGGAGAGCGAAGGCGCCGGGCCGGACGCCGCCGACGCGCAGTCGCTGGACGCGGGCGCCTACGAGGTGCTCCGCGCCCGGCTGCGCGAGCAGTCCGGCGAGCTGGCCCGGCGGACCGAGGAGCTGAACGCCCGCCGGCTGGAGGTGTTCGGCGGCACCGAGATGACGCTCCTCGGCACCGAGCGCATCCGCACCGAGCACAACTGCGTGCCCCGGGACATCGTCAGCGTGGGCGGCTCGGGCGCCGACGACGTGATCCTGTTCGGCTACAACGTCTTCATCGGCATGCAGCGGGAGACGCACGTCTCCGACGTGTTCTCGCTGCACCGGTACGAGCACGGCGGCGACGGGTTCACGTTCGCCGACGCCGCCGGGGACGCCGTTCCCGGGCTGCTCCCCGACGAGGCGTTCCGGCAGGACTTCGCGAAGCTCTACCGCTACTACCGCGACGCCCGCCTGCTCCAGCTGCGCCGGATCGAGGACCGGCTGCTGGCCGTGTTCCAGACCGGTCCGCGCACCGAGGACGTGCGCGTGCTGCGGTGGTCGGTGGAGCCCACGGGTGGGATCGCCTACCTCGACGACCGCGGCGAACGCGACCACGTGTTCCCGCCGTCGCACGACTTCACGTGGGTGGAGACCACACGCGAGGACCACGTGCAGGGCCGCCACCCGCACATCTCCGTCCTCGACGAGCTGTTCGTCGAGACCGTGGGCGGCGACCTCACCATCAAGGTCGAGAACAACACCGAGGTCGGCGAGGGCGTCTACAGCGAGCCGGTGGACGAACCGCTCCAGAGCCTGGCCGACGCCTCCGTGTCGTACGCGAGGGTGGGCGCGCTGATCCTGCTGCGCGTCCTCCCGTACAACGAGACCGCGTGGCGCCACCTGGTCTTCAACACCCGCACCAAGGAGGTGGAGCGCCTCGACGGCATCGGCCAGGCGTGCCAGCGGCTGCCCGACGACCAGGGGCTGATCTTCCCCGGCGGCTACTACCTCGCCACCGGTGCGGCGCGGACGTTCGACACCGACGTCACCGACCTGGAGTTCGAGCGCGTGGTGCGCTCGCCCAACGGCGAGGACGTGCTGTACGTCTTCCACTCCCGCGCGGACGGCCGCAGCCTCCTGCTGCCGTACAACACCATCCGCAAGGAGGTCGCCAACCCCGTCGTCTGCCACGGGTACTCGCTGTTCGACGACGGCACCATGACGGTGTTCAGGAGCGACTCGGGCGAGCCGACCCGGGTGCATCCGATGCAGGTGTGGCAGACCCCGTACGTGTCCGACGTGTACGCGGCGGCGCAGCCGGCGGGGACCGGCCCCCTGGAGCGGATCGGCAACGCCGAGCTGGTGAGGGGTGTGTCCGAGGCCCTGTCGGTGGCGCGGATGACCACCGACATGCGCCCCTCCACGGAGGTCTTCGAGGCGCTCATCGCCGCGTGCCGCCGGGCGCTCGACCGGTTCCACTGGCTGGGCGAGGAGGAGCTGGGCGACCTGGCGACGCCGCTGGCGGAGGTGCAGGACACCGCCCGGCGGGTGCTGGAGGAGTTCGAGACCGTCCAGGCGCTCACCCGCCAGGCGGCCGAGGCGCTGGCGGGGGCCGAGGACCGGGCGGCCGCGCTCGTCCGCACGGCCCGGGGCGAGGCCCCGCGGTCGGCCGAGGGGTGGGTGGCGCTGCTGACCGGGCTGCGCCGCGCCCAGGGGCAGGCGGCCACGCTGCGCGAGACGCGGTACGCGGACACCGCCCGCCTCGACGCCCTGGACGGCAGGATCGGCGAGGAGATCACGGCGGTCGGCCGCCGGACGGTCGCGTTCCTGGAGCAGGACGACGCGTTCGCCGGGTACCACTCCGAGGTGGACCGGCTGGTCGCGGACGCCGAGACCATCGACGCGGTCAGCGCGGCCACGGCCGTCGGCGAGCGCATCGCCGAGCAGACCGAGGGCCTCCAGGTCGTCACCGAGGTCGTCGGCTCCCTGGACATCGGCGACGCCAAGGTGCGCACCCGCATCCTGGAGCGGGTGAGCGAGGTGCTGGCCGGGATCAACCGGGCGCGCGCCACGCTGGAGGCCCGGCGCACCGAACTGCTGGCCCTGGAGGGGCGGGCGGAGTTCGCGGCCGAGTTCGCCCTGCTGGGACAGGCCGTCACGGGCGCGCTGGCGGCGGCGGACTCCCCCGAGCGGTGCGACGAGCAACTGGGGCGCATCATGCTCCAGCTGGAGAACCTGGAGTCGCGGTTCGCGGAGTTCGACGACTTCCTCGGGGAGCTGTCGGACAAGCGCGAGGACGTGTACGAGGCGTTCTCCACCCGCAAGCAGTCGCTGGTGGACGAGCGGGCGCGGCGGGCCGACCGCCTGGCGTCGTCGGCCGCACGCGTACTGGAGGGGGTGAACCGCAGGGTCGCGACGCTGGCGACCCTGGAGGACGTCAACACCTACTTCGCGTCGGACGCGATGGTGGCGCGGCTGCGCCGCACCTCCGAGGAGATGCGCGCGCTCGGGGACACCGTGCGCGCGGAGGAGCTGGACGGCCGGATCGCGGCCGCCCGGCAGGAGGCCGGCAGGACCCTCCGGGACCGCACCGACCTGTACGAGCGCGGCGCGGGCGGGGAGACGATCCGGCTGGGCAGGCACCGCTTCGCGGTGAACACCCAGCCGATCGACCTGACGCTCACCCCGCACGGCGGTGGGATGTCGGTGGCGATCACGGGCACGGACTTCCGGGAGCCCGTCACCGACGAGGCCTTCGGGCGGACCCGGCGCCTGTGGGACCGGCTGCTGGTCTCCGAGAGCCCGGAGGTGTACCGGGCCGAGTTCCTGGCGACGTCGATCCTGGCCGCCGCCGAGGAGGGCGCGGACGGGCTGTCGCTGGAGCGGCTGCGCGAGGCCGAGCTGGACGCGGACGGGGCCGGCCTGGCGGGGCTGGTGCGCGAGGCCGCCGAGGCCCGGTACGACGAGGGCTACGAGCGGGGCGTGCACGACCACGACGCCGCGAAGGTGCTGTCCGCCCTGCTGCGGCTCCGCGCGGGCGCCGGACTGCTCCGGTACCCGGGCGCGGCACGGGCCGCGGCGCAGTTGTTCTGGGCGTTCGGGGCCGGGAAGGACCGGCGGTCGGCGTGGGCGGTGCGGGCCGCGTCGCTGGCCCGCGCCCGCTCGGTGTTCGGGGCACGGCGGTCGGCGGCGATCGACGGGCTGCGCACGGAGCTGGCGGGGGCCGTGGACGCCTTCCTGACCGACAGCGGACTGCACCAGGACGCCGACCTGGAACTGGTGGGCGAGTACCTGTTCGAGGAGCTCGCGGCGGACTCCCCCGCCGAGCGCGGGTTCGTGTCGGGCGCGGGCGCGCGGAGGCTGCTCGACCGGTTCCACCGGACCCTGGGCAGCACCCGGGAGACCACGCGGGCGGCGTTCGCGGAGGACCTGCGCAAGCTCGACGGCGACCTGGCCGCCCGGCACCAGCTGGTGTCGGCGTGGCTGGAGGCGTTCGCGGGCACCCTGGACGGGGTGGACCCGGGCGACCTCCCCGAGGCGGCGGCGATCGAGCTGACCGGGTCCGGCGCGGACCGGTACGAGTCGTCGGCCGCCGTGGCCGAGACGGTCGGCGGGATCCTGGGGGCCCACCCGCGCGTGCGCGAGCGGTCCCTGGAGGTGCGGTTGGACGAGATCCTGCCGCGCACCCGCCGGTTCCGGCTGGAGGAGGTGCCCGCGTACCGGGACTTCCAGCGGCGCCGCAACGAGCTGGTGGCCGCGGAGCGCGAGCGCCTGCGCCTGGAGGAGTACCGGCCGAAGGTGATGAGCGGGTTCGTCCGCAACCGCCTGCTGGACGAGTCGTACCTGCCGCTCATCGGCGACAACCTGGCCAAGCAGCTGGGCGCGGCCGGTGACGACAAGCGCACGGACCAGAGCGGCCTGCTGCTCCTCATCTCGCCCCCCGGGTACGGCAAGACCACGCTCATGGAGTACGTGGCGAGCCGTCTGGGGCTGGTGTTCGTGAAGGTGAACGGGCCCGCCCTGGGGCACGCGGTGACGTCGCTCGACCCGGCGGAGGCGCCCGACGCCACGTCGCGGCAGGAGGTCGAGAAGATCTCGTTCGCCCTGGAGATGGGCGGCAACACCATGCTGTACCTGGACGACATCCAGCACACGAACCCGGAGCTGCTCCAGAAGTTCATCTCGCTGTGCGACGGCCAGAGGCGCATGGAGGGCGTGTGGAACGGGCGTACCCGGACCTACGACCTGCGCGGCAAGCGGTTCGCGGTCTGCATGTCCGGCAACCCCTACACCGAGCAGGGCAAGCGGTTCCGGATCCCGGACATGCTGGCCAACCGCGCCGACGTGTACAACCTGGGCGACGTGCTGTCGGGCAAGGAAGAGCTGTTCTCGCTGAGCTACATCGAGAACGCGCTCACCTCCAACCCCACCCTGGCGCCGCTGTCCACCCGCGAGCGGGAGGACGTGTACCGGTTCGTGCGGATGGCGCAGGGCGACGACTCGGTGGGCACGGACCAGCTCGCGCACCCGTACTCGGCGGTCGAGGTGGACCGGATCGTGTCGGTCCTGCGCAAACTGCTGCGGGTGCAGGAGGTGGTGATGGCCAACAACCGGGCCTACATCGCGTCGGCGGCGCAGTCCGAGGACGCGCGCACCGAGCCGCCGTTCCGGTTGCAGGGGTCGTACCGGAACATGAACCGGCTCGCGGAGAAGATCGTGCCGGTCATGAACGACGCCGAGGTGGAGGCCGTCATCGACGACCACTACCTGGGCGAGGCGCAGACGCTCACGTCGGACGCCGAGGCCAACCTGCTGAAACTGGCGGAGCTGCGCGGGGTGATGACCCCCGGGCAGAGGGCCCGCTGGGCCGAGGTCAAGGAGGGGTACCGCCGGGGACGCGCGCTGGGCGGAGCGGACGACGATCCGCTGACCAGGGCGATCGGCGCGATGGGGCTGCTCGCCGACCGGGTCGGCGAGATCGGCGCCGCCATCGACCGCGGCCGCGAGGGGTAGCGCGGCGGTCGGTCGGGCGACCGGCCCCTCTGCGCGGAAGCGCCTCCGCGCGGGACGTAGCGGCCCTTGCCGTCACACC
>NZ_JBSHDN010000033.1:0-43232 GCF_053616335.1 Nocardiopsis sp. NPDC055824 | reverse complement strand
GGGCCACGGGTTCGCCCCCGTGGCCCTCGGCCGTTCCCGGACTCCGGTCCGCTCCCGTGCGCCTACCAGGTCCGGCGCCCGACGAAGGCGAGGAACCGCGTCTGGGCGTCCGCGCCCTCCGGCGGGGTGAGCTCGGGGCCGCAGACGCCGTTGCCCCGCATGCTGTCGCCGAACGCGGCGGTGTTCCCGTGTGCCCACCGCACGTCCTCCGGGTCCAGCCGGTCGTCCAGCCCCGCCGCGCGGGCCAGGTCCCAGCGGTGCACGACCAGGTCGAAGGAGAGGAACTGGTCGACGGAGCGCGCGAACGTCGTCGGTCCGAAGTACCCGTCGTACCCGGCGTCCGCGAGCTCCGGGTCGTCCAGGTCGGCCCGGACCACCGCGCGGGCCGCGTCCCAGGCCGCGGCCGGGTCCGCGTCCACCGACGGAATGTCCCCCAGGTCCCGGCCGACCAGGCGGAGGAACATGCCCTGGGTGTCCACGACGTGGCGGACCACGTCCCGGGCGGTCCATCCCTCGCAGGGGGACGGGGCCGTCCACCGGTCGTCGGGCACCGCGGCCACCGTCGAGGCGAAGGCGTCGGAGAGGCGGGCGTAGCGCTCGGAGATGTCGCTCATGGGCAGGTGTCCCCCTGGATCGGTCGAGTTCCGGCCCCATCCTCGTCCCGCGGTCCCGCCGGGGTCTTGAAGAAACGCGACAGGGCCGGGCGGCCCGCACGGCCGGGCCCCTCCGGGGGAGCGGAGCGGCGCCGGACCACCGTCCGGATCGCGGGCGCTCCGGGAACCGTCCGAGCGGGGACCTACCCTGGTGCGTGTGAGACCAGAGCCCGTCGAGCGGGACGCGCGGGGCATCATCGACCCGGGGACGGGGCTGACCCGGTTCCGGCTCGACAGGTACGCGCCCTCCGCGCCGGTCGCCCGCTTCGTGGACCGCTACTGGGTGGCCTCGTGGAACCTGTCCGGGCACGAGCCGTACACCCAGCGGGTCCTCGCCCACCCCGTGGTCAACGTGGTGTTCACCGCGGGTGGGGCCGCGGTGCACGGCCCCGCCACGAAGGTCACCGGGCGCCGCCTGGAGGGGGAGGGGTGGGCGCTCGGGGTCATGTTCCGTCCGGCCGGGTTCCGGCCCCTCCTCGGCCGCCCGATGAGCGGGATCGTCGACGCCTCCCTGCCCGTGTCGGAGGTGTTCGCCGGGGACGTGCTCCCCGGGGCCCCGCACCCCCTCATGGCCGAGGTGGACCGGATCCTGGCCGGGAGGCTGCCCGCGGGCCGGCACCCGGCGGAGGACACCCGCGACCTCGTCGAGCGGGTGGCCGCGGACCCGGCGGTGGTCGGCGTCTCCGCCCTGGCCGAGCGCGAGGGGGTCGGTGTGCGGCTGCTCCAGCGCAGGTTCGCCGACCACGTCGGACTCGGGCCCAAGGCGGTGATCCGCAGGTACCGGCTCTACGAGGCGGCGGAGCGGGCGAGGCGGGGGGCCGCCCCCGACTGGGGCGTGCTGGCCGCCGAACTGGGGTTCAGCGACCAGTCGCACCTGACCAGGGAGTTCACCTCGGTCATCGGGGTCCCGCCCGCCCGCTACGCGGCTCTCACGAGGAGCGGAGGGAGAGGAGCCGGGTGAGGACCCGGTGGACGGCGTCCGCGGTCAGCTCCGGGTCGGTGCAGGAGCGCATGAACAGGCCGTCCACGGTCGCGGAGGCGGTTGCGCGGTCGTCCGGATCGGGGAGGTACGGCGCGAGGAAGGAGTCCACCGCGCGGTTCCAGCGGTCGATCTGCGGGCGCAGGGCGGGACGCCGGGACGCGAGCAGGAACAGCTCGTACTCCGCGACGACCGAGGCCCGGTCGCCCCCCGCCCCCGCGCAGGAGATCAGCTCGGCGAACCCCCGCAGCGCCGCGTCCGCCTCGCGGGGGAGGGTCCCCAGGGCCTCCACGTAGGTGTCGTTGACCCTGGTGAGGGCGTCCACGAGCAGGTCGTCGACGGCCGCGTAGTAGTAGGTGACGGTGCTGGGCGGCACCCCCGCCTCCGCGGCGACGCGGCGCTGGCTGACGGCGCCCACGCCCTCGCGCTCCACGACCCGCATCGTGGCGTCGAGGAGCAGCCGACGGCGCTGCATCCCCTTGAGCCTGCGGCCGTCGGTGGTCCCCTCGTCCGCCGTACCGCCCACGGTGCTGCTCCCCGTCAATGCGCGCCGCCCATCTCCAGTGCCATCACTCCTCCGATGACCAGGGCGATGCCTCCCACCTGGACCCAGGTGAGGGACTCCCCGAGGAAGAGCGCTCCGATCACCGCCACCAGCGCGATGCCCGCCGCCGCCCACACACCGTAGGCCACCCCCAGGTCCATTCCCCGCGCGAGGGCCTGGCTGAGCATGGCGAAGGCGGCGACGTAGCCGACCACGACGACCACCGAGGGGATCAGTCGGCTGAACCCCTCGGAGAGCTTGAGCGAGGTGGTGGCGGTCACCTCGGCGGCGATGGCGCCGACCAACCAGAACCACGGCATGTCATCCTCCAGGAGAAAGTTGTTCGCTCGACCAGGTTTCGACTGAAGAGAAACCTGAGCGTTCGGCCAAGATGTTATCCCCGGGGGCATCCCGGTGTACAGGGCGGTTCGGAGATGGCCGTAATCTCATACATGGAGGGCTTCTGGTACGTACCCCCTGGGTGTATGGTCGGCCGTTCCGGTGTCTCGCCCCGCGCCGGTGGTAACCGCTCTATACCGATGTGCGGGTTTTCAGAACCTTTTCCCCGCTGGTGCGTCTTAGTGGCAGTAGGCACACGGCGTTCGAGGTACGACATGGAGGTCCAGACGTGACGGGCAAGACCCCTGCGGCGGTGACGCGTCGGTTCGGCATCGGACTGGCGGCGCTCGCGCTCGTCGCCACGGCCTGTACGTCCGGCGAGGCGGAGACGCAGGGCAACAGCCCCGACGCCGACGGCGCGGACGCGGCCGAACTGGTGATCACGCCGGAGGACGGCGCCCAGGAGGTCGCGCCCAACTCCCCCGTCACGGTGACCTCCGAGAACGGCGTCATCACCGACGTCGCGGTGGAGCAGGTCGTCATGAACGAGGCCGCCGCGGACGAGGGCGAGGAGGACCCCGACCTCTACGCCATGACCGGAACCCTCAACGAGGAGGGGACCGAGTGGGTCAGCGACTGGAACCTGCGCCCCGGCTCGGAGATCGTGGTCACGGCCACCGCCGAGAACGACGCCGGTGAGACGACCGAGCTGGTCCAGGAGTTCACCACCCTGGACGCGGTGGCCGGTCAGCGCCTGGAACTGGAGTCCAACTTCCCCAGCTCCGGTGACACCGTCGGGGTCGGCATGCCGATCGTCATCAACTTCGACCTGCCGGTGACCAACAAGGCCCAGGTCGAGAACTCCATGGAGGTCGTCTCCGAGCAGGAGGTCGCGGGCGCCTGGAACTGGGTCAACGACAAGACCGCGCAGTTCCGCCCCGAGGAGTACTGGGACCCCTACCAGCAGGTCAGCGTCGACCTCCGCCTCGCGGGCGTCGAGGCGTCCGAGGGCGTCTACGGGGTGCGCAACCACCGGATCGACTTCGAGATCGGCCGCGAGCTGATCGCCACCATGCACGTGCCCGACCACGAGATGGTCATCACCGTGGACGGCGAGCAGGAGCGCGTCATCGAGGTGAGCAACGGCAAGGAGAGCCGGCACTTCGACACCACGAGCAGCGGCACCCACGTGCTGATGGAGCGCTACGAGAGCCTGACGATGGACTCCGCGACCGTGGGCATCCCGGCGGACTCCCCGGGCTCCTACAAGGTCGACGTGCAGTACGCGGTCCGCACCTCGCACAGCGGCGAGTTCGTGCACGAGGCGTCCTACAACGGCAACATCGGCTCGGCCAACACCTCCAACGGCTGCACCAACCTGCGCATGGACGACGCGCTCTGGTTCTTCGAGAACACCCTGATGGGCGACGTCCTCGACACCACGGGCACCGACCGTGAGAAGGAGTGGGACAACGGCTGGGGCGTCTGGCAGAAGTCCTGGGACGAGTGGCTGGAGAGCAGCGCCACCGGCGAGGCCCAGATCACCGACGGCTCCGGCACCCCGGGCTCCGTGCACGGCGAGCAGTAGCCGCCGCACGTCCGAGGGGGCGTCGGGAACCACCTGGTTCCCGGCGCCCCCTCGTCGCGTTCCGGGCCGTCCCGGTGCGGGTCAGTCCTCCTGGGACAGCCGGGCGACGAGGGCGTCTATCACCAGCGCGGTCACGGAGGCCATGTCCACGGCCTCCGGGTCCAGGAGCCACTGCACCTGGAGGCCGTCCATGACGGCGATGACCGCGGCGGCGGCGGCTCCGGCCGGGGTGCGCCCGTCGGGGCCGGGGGTGGACGCGGCCTCCCGGTGCTCGGGCCCGAGCCTGTCCAGGACGGCGTCGCCGATCTCGCCGCGCAGCACCGTGTAGCGGTCCCGGAACCACTCCTGGGCGGGATGCCGGTCGGTGGCGCTCTCCGCCGAGAGGACGGCGTACAGCTGCGTGGTCCCCGGGCGGGCCGCGTTGCGCTCCGCGGTGGTCACCAGGTGGTCGAGCATCCGGCTGCCCCCGGGCGCCGGGTCGGAGTCGTCCCTCAGCTCCAGGACGGCGGTGAGCAGGTCGGTCTTGGAGCCGAAGTGGTGCAGGACCCCGGCCGGGGTGATGTCGAGCATCGCGGCGATGTCGGCGAGCGAGGTGTTGTTGAACCCCCGGGCCGCGAAGACGTCGGCGGCGGTGCGCAGGATCTGCTCCCGCCGGTTCACCCGCTTCCGCGGAGTCGGGGCCTCGGGGCCGCCGGGGGACCGGGTGTCCGGTGCGGGGGTCGTCTCGCTCATTCCTGCTCTCCACTTCGTTGTACCCGGCGGGTACTCCGGGCCCGTGGCCGGGGGCGGGCCCGTCGCCCACGGTATCGAGATCTCGTTTCCTCCCTTTGCTTAATAAACATTAAGTAAGGTTCCCGGCCAAGAGACGTACACCACAGGGTAGGACGGCCCCCACCGGGTCCGGCGGTACGGGAGCGGTGGGGGCAGGGGCTCCCACGTCACACCGGCAACGGTTTCGGACAGCCCCTCAACGCGCATCCCCGCCCGGACCGGAGCGGCCCCGGGCCCTCAGACGTTCGCGCCGCAGTCGGTCCCGGCGCCGGAGGGATCGCAGGCCAGCATGACCAGGCGAAGGGTCTCCGGTCCGCTGACCTCGACGGTGACGGCCCCGGCGCGGTGCGCGGACCGGACCGCCGCCGGGTCCGGCCGCTCGGGCCCGGGCGCCTTGTCCGCCCGGTCCGCGGCGTCGGCCGCGCACGGTTCGGCGCAGCCGAACACCCGCGCGCTCCCGTCCCGGAGCACCTCGGCGCGTGAGCCGGCCGGCGTCCCCGGGGCGGCGGCCGGTGTGGCGGCCTCCGCGTCGTCGGGGCACGGGCTCCCGGTGTCGCACACCCGCAGGTAGAGCGTGGAGGGGCCGTGGTCGGGGTCCGTGCGCCAGTAGGCGGCCACGACCCGGCCGCCGACCCGTGCGTGCGACCCGTCCGCGTCGACGTGCGCCTCGCGGCCCGGCTCGGCGGGACCGACGGTGCACCCGGGACCGCAGCCGGCCTCGCGCAGCCCCCCGGGACCGACCTCGAACAGGTGGGCGGTGCCGTCCTCGTCCTCGATCTGCACCGTCGTCCGGTTCTCCGCCGACGCCGTGAGGGCGGCGGAGGGCGCCGCCCCGGGGGGCGCCGGCTCCGGGCGGAGCAGCCCCGGGGCGGCGAGCGGGAGGAGGGCCAGCACGCAGACGAGGGCGGGCACCGCGGCCGGGATGCCGTGGGCGTCGCCGGGGCGGGGACGGGGGAGGGCGGCGCGGACCGGCGCGGTCAGCCGGGCGGTGCTCCGGGCGCGGACGGTCCGCCAGGTCTCGGCCAGGGCCCGTCCCGGGGGCAGGTCGGCCAGCACGTGGAGGGGGAGCGCCGCCAGGAGGAGGGCCGTCACGGCGATCCCGGCCGCCGTCGCGGCGGCGGCCGGCGCGGACCACACGCCTTCCGACGCGAGTCGGCGCAGACCCCAGAACGGCCCGGCCCAGGACGCGGCCGACGGAAGGAGGAGGGCCAGGGTCCCCGGGACGCGGCGCAGGGCGCGGGACCAGGACGCGGGCGCACCGACGTCCTGCCCGAGCACGGCGCCGCCGCCGACGAGCAGCCCCGCGTGCACGGACACCGGGAGGCCGACCACGAGGGCGGCCAGGGCGAGACCGGCGAGGACCACGAGGCCCGCGGACGGCTCCGCCGGCAGGGAGAGCGGCGGCGCGGCCCCTCCGTCCGGGGCCGGCGAGAGGAGTCCGTGGGCCGGGAAGGCCACCGAGGCGACGGCGAGGAGGAGCACGGCCGGGAGGAGGGGGAGCAGGACGGCCGTCAGCAGGGAGCCGCCGGGCGACGGGCGCCGCTCGCGGGAGCGTGCGGGAGGGGAACCGTCCGGGGCACGGTGGGGGAGTGCGGAATCCGCGGTCCGACGGATTCCGCCGGAGCCGGTCTGACCGTCCATCGCCGTCTCCCTCGCTGTGCCCCAACCGAGACTACACAGGCCTTCCGGGGCGTACCGGGCACTCCGGGGGTCGGGGGCGGCCGTGGCGCGACCGGGACGGAGGCGCCGCGGAGCGGTCCTACCAGGACCGGACGCCGCCGACGGGCGCGGGCAGGCGCTCGTTCAGCCACGTCCACGTGCCGTCGTTCTCGGTGAAGCGGCGCTGGATGCGCTCCACGTCCGTGAGGGGGTTCGCGAACACCTCGGTCCACGCCCCCGCGGTGCGCTCCTCCAGGTAGAGGCTGCGCGCGTCGGTGCGCATGCGCACCGCCTGGAGGGTGTGGGAGGAGCCGTTGCTCAACTGGATGCGGTAGTAGGCCATGGGAAGTCCCTGGGGTCTGGTTCGTCCTGGGAGGAAGGACGGTGCGTCCCCGGAACGTGCGTGCCGCCTCGGACGGCAGGGGGATCGGTCTCCCGGTGCGTGCGGCGGGACGAGAGTGGTCGTCGACCGCGAGGGTGTGCCTGAAGGGTGGCGGCGAGAGTGCCGAGACCCGGAGTGCTCCGGGGAACGGGTGCGGGTGCCGGTGCACCGTGCCTTCCGTGTCCTCGGACTCTACTCCTCCGGGTGGGGGCGGGAGCCGAAAACGGGGTGACGGCCGGTGAAATCCGGGTGATCCGCGGGTGAGCGGCGGAGGTGATTCGGAAACCACCGTGTATATCGGTCTATATTGCTGTGATTCGTGTGATTGACGCGACCAGAGGGAAACAGTAGCGAGCCGAGGCGAACGGTTCACGCTCTGCGGTCGTCCAACGGACAGGACCCCTCTCCCCAGGGTGCCCCGTGCAACGCTTCCGACCCGAGGACCGCCATGGCCCACCCGCCCCCGCCGCCGAACCTCACGCCCCTCCAGAGCTCCGACCCCCGCGTGATCCCGCCGTTCGCCGTGCACGGCAGGCTCGGTGCGGGAGGCATGGGCGTGGTCTACGGCGCCGTGGGCCCGGACGGGCGGTGGGCGGCGGTCAAGGTCGTACGCCCCGAGTACGCCGGAGAGCCCGAGTTCCGCTCCAGGTTCGCCAGCGAGGTCGCCCTGATGCACCGGGTGCGGGCCCGCTGCATCGCCCCCGTGCTCGCCCACGACACCCGCGCCGAACTCCCCTGGTACGCCACCCCCTACCTCCCCGGACCCACCCTGGGCGCGCGGGTGCGGCAGGGCGGGGCGCTCGCGCCGCACCAGGCGAGGGTGGTCGCGGCCGGGATGGCCGAGGCGATCGCCGCCATCCACGCGGCCGGGGTCGTGCACCGGGACCTCAAGCCCGCCAACGTCATCCTCGCCCCCGACGGTCCCAAGGTGCTGGACTTCGGCATCGCCAGGGCGGCCGACGCCACCGCCCTCACGCGGACCGGCGGGCTCGTGGGCTCGCCAGCCTGGATGAGCCCGGAGCGCTACCGGGGCACCAGCGGCCCCGAGGCCGACGTGTTCGCGTGGGGCGCGATGGTCGCCTACACGGCCACCGGGCGGCCTCCCTTCGGGGACGGCGGCGCCGAGACCCTGATGTACCGCATCCTGCGCGAGGACCCGGACCTGGAAGGGCTCCCCCCGGAGCTGGAGGAGCCGGTCACCCGCGCGCTCGACAAGGACCCCGCGTCCAGGCCGTCGGCCGGGGAACTGCTGCACCGCGTCGCGGCGGCGGACCCGGAGGCCGCGGCGGGGGCGGACGACACCACCATCGTGGACGGGCTGATCCGCGCCCACTGGGCCGGCGGCGCGGTCCGGGGAGCCCCGGCGCCCCGGACCGCGCCGACCGCCTTCGCCCCGCCTCCCCCCGCCGTCGGCCCCGGGGGCGGACCGGCGGGCGGCGGGCCCGGGCGCGCCGGAGCGGGAGCCGCCCCGCCACCGCGGAGGCGGTTCCGCCGGGCCCCCGTGGTGATCGCCGCCGGGGCGCTCGCGGTGGCGGCCGTGGGCGGCATCGGGCTGGTCAACGCCCTGGAGGGCGGCGATCCGGAGCCGCCCGCCCCCGACCCCGCCCCGTCGGTGGAGACCGCGGAACCGGGCACCCTGGCGGGCACGGTGAACGGCGCCGGCTCCACGTTCCTCTCCTCGGCGGTCGAGGCGTGGTCGGCCTCGTACACGGCTGAGCGGCAGCCCGACACGCGGATCTCCTACGAGGCGACCGGCTCCGGGGCGGGCGCCGACGCGTTCGTGCGCGGCGAGGTGGACTTCGGGGCCTCCGAGAACGCGCTCACCGAGAGCCAGGTCGCGGAGGCGGCGGAGGCCAGGGGCTGCCCCGTCGTGCAGTTCCCGGTGCTGGCGGGGGGCATCGCCCTGGTGTACGACGCCGAGGGCCTCGACGGCCTCGCGCTGCACCGGACGGAACTGGCGGACATCTACTCGGGCGCCGTGACCGCCTACTCCGACCTGGACGGGGCCGCGGAACTCGGGCTCCCGGACCTGGAGATCGTCCCCGTCCGCCACGAGAGCGAGGCCTCCACGGCGCACGTCTTCAGCCGCTACCTGGCCGCCGACGGGGGGTCCTGGGGAGCGGAGAACGTCGGGGACGACACCCGGTGGGGCCCCGGAGTGGTCGCCGCGTCCGGGGACGAGGGAGTGCACGCCGAGGTGGCGGCCACCCCGGGCGCGCTCGGGTTCGTCAACGCGTCCTACGCCGAGGAGCACGGCCTGGACGTGATGCCGCTGCGCAGCGACCGGGGCGTCGAGGTCGACCTCACCCCGGAGACGACCAGGGCCGCCACCGAGCAGATCGACCTGGACGGGACGGACTTCTCCCTCGACGCGGTCCAAGGGGACAGCGCCTACCCGATCATGCGGGTGAACCACGTGTTCGCCTACGAGTGCGGCCACCCGGAGGGAACCGGTTCCGTCCTGCGCGACTTCTGGGCCTACGCCCTCGGGGACGAGGGCGCGCGGATCGCCGAGGGGGCGGGGTACACGCCGCTGGCGGACTCCGTCGGCGCGCGGGTGGTCGCCGACCACGTCTCCCGGATCACCGAGGGGTGACCCCGCCGGTCCCGCCCGGGGCCCGGGTCAGGCGTTGACGCCCCCGTCCACGCCGATCACCGTGCCGGTGACGAACCGCCCGCCCGGTCCGGCCGGGGCACGCGCGGTCCCCGGGACGCCGCGGTCCCCGCGGGCGGGCGGGGCTCAGGCGGCGGCGAGGCGGGCGCGCGCCTCCATGAGCGCGAAGCCCAGCAGGTTGAGGCCCCGCCAGTGCTCGGGCTGCTCGGCGTGGTCGTGCCGGGCGCCGAGCCCGATGCCCCACACGCGGTCGCGGGGGCTGGCCTCCACCAGCACGCGGGAGCCCGTGCCGAGCAGGTAGGCCCCCAGGTCCGGGTTCTGGCCGAACTTGGCGAGGTTGCCCTCGACCACGATGCCGAACCGGGCCGCCTCCCACGCCTCCTGGTCGAAGCCGCGGACCTCGCGGCCGATCGCCTTGGCGTCGCGCGGGTGCCCCGCGGCGACGATCCGCGCCTCCGCCTCGGCGTCGCCGAACAGGCGCGCCTTCCCGGCCATCATGTGGTGCTCGGCGGTCGGGTGGAGGACCCCGTCCACCGTGAAGTCGGCGGCCCACCACTGGGAGAGGCAGCTCGCGGAGACGCCACCGCCGGCCGGAGGCCGGTGGCCCCAGAAGCAGAGGTACCGGGCCCGCCCCGTGGCGTCGATGAGCTCCCGCACGGACCGGGCGTCCGCGGGGCCGTGTGCGTCGGTCATGGGGGAAGTCTGCCAGGAGCCGCCGACGTTCGGCCGCCCGTTTCCCGGTCGGCGCCCGGAGCGGTCCGCGGCCCCGCCGCCTCCGCCGCGATCTCGTGCTCACGGCCCGTCGGGGCGCCGGAGCCGTCCATGAGCACGGGGCCGTCCGGGCCGGATCCCCGCCGCACCGGGAACGGGTGCGGTCGGCCCGCTAGTCGAACTGGAAGGAGCGCTTGGCCAGGCCGTGCCAGAAGCCGTCCACGGTGGACCGCGAGCTCCGGTGCCCGTCCAGGCCCGCGCCCAGGGCCACGAACAGCGGCGCGAAGTGGTCGCTGCGCGGGTGGGCGATCGCGGCGGCCGGGGCCTTGTGCCCGAAGTCGAGCAGGGAGTCGACGTCGTGGTCGGCCACCGCCCGGTTCACCCAGTCGTCGAACTCCACCGACCAGGAGGGGGCGTCGCCGTGCGCCTGCCGGGACATCTCGCGCAGGTTGTGCGTCGTGAACCCGCTGCCGACGATGAGGACGCCCTCGTCGCGCAGCGGGGCCAGGCGGCGCCCCAGGGCGAGGAGCCGTGCCGGGTCGAGGGTCGGCATGGACACCTGGAGGACCGGGACGTCCGCCTCGGGGTACATCTCCCGGAGGGGCACGTAGGCGCCGTGGTCGAGTCCGCGCCCCGGTTCCTGGTGGAGGGTCCCGACCGGACCGGTGACGAGGTCGCGCACCCTCGCGGCGAGGGTCGGCGCTCCCGGGGCGGGATAGGTGACACCGTAGTAGCGTTGCGGGAAGCCCCAGAAGTCGTAGGTCAGAGGGACTCCGTCCGCCGTCGCGCCGACGGTGAGCGGAGCGTCCTCCCAGTGCGCCGAGACCACGAGGATCGCCTCCGGCCGGGCGAGGCCACCGGACCAGTCGGCCAGCTCCCGGGTCCACCGGGCGTCGTCGGCCAGCGGCGGCGCCCCATGGCTGAGGTACAGGGTCGGCATGCGTGTGGGCCGCGGTGCCATGGGGTCCTCCTGTGACTGGGAGATCGGATTTTGACCAGAACACAATTGAACTCTCAAGTATTCCGGGGGGCACGGGCCTGATGGCCGACACGAGGTGGCTAGACGAGGGCGAGCAGCGGACCTGGCGGACCTTCCTGGCCGCCGTCCACCTGTTGGAGGGCTCCCTGGACCGGCAGCTCAGAAGGGACTCGGGGCTCCCCCACGCGTACTACCAGGCCCTGGCGATGCTGTCCGAGGCCCCGGGGGGCGCGCTGACGATGACCGAGCTGGCCGGGCTGCTGAGGTCGTCGCCCAGCCGGCTCTCGCACGCCGCCGCCCGGCTGGAGGAGGACGGCCTGATCCACCGGTTCAAGCGGCTGGGGGACAGGCGGACCACGATCGCCGAGCTCACGCCGCGCGGGCTCAAGGTACTGCGGGAGGCGGCGCCCGGCCACGTGCGCGAGGTGCGCCGGGTCCTGTTCGACTCCCTGACGAGGGAGCAGGTCGACCAGCTCCGCGAGATCTCCGAGGTGATGCTCGGCGAGCTGGACCCCGAGGGGCGGGAGCCGCGGTGCCCGGGGTCCGGAGGGGCCGGGGACCGGGACTGAACCGGGTTCTGTGACCTGTCCTGACCGGGGGTTACGGCGCGGGAGGGAAAAACGCGGGGAGACACTCTATGTGTTCGGGCGGATGCGTACTATCATCTGGCTTCCCAGAAAAAGGTTGCGATCTCAAGTGTTGGACTCGGGCCGCGATCTCCTCTGGGATACCCGCTCACAGAACAGGAATCACCCGTGAACGAGAAAACAGTCGTCTCCAGAATCAGCGACACCACCACCCTCCTCGCCAGAGCGGTCGTCGGTGTCGTCTTCATCGCCCACGGCTGGCCGAAGGCCGCCGACCTCGAGGGCACCGCCCAGGGGTTCGCCTCCCTGGGAATTCCCTTTCCCCAGTTCTCCGCCCTTCTGGGCGCGGGAATCGAGATGGGCGCCGGGCTGGCGCTCGCCGTCGGGTTCGCCCTGCCCCTCGCCGGACTCCTCCTGGCCTTCATGATGGGAAGCGCCTACTACTTCGCCCACCTCGGTGACGCGTTCATCGGCGGCTACGAGTACCTGGTGGTCCTCGCCGTCACCGCCGTCGCCCTCGGGTTCGCGGGCGGGCGCTACTCCCTGGACCGCGTCATGCCGTGGGGCCGCGCCCCGCGCCGACGGACATCGGAATCACTGCCGGCCTCCTGACCGGGGTGCCCGGTCGCCCGCTGCCGGAGGCGGGCGGCCCGGCCGCCAGAAAATACTTTTAACTTACTTAACACCTTTCACAAAACAGACATTAGTTCGCACAATATCGAGTTTCTGTCCCATCCTCGTGGCGTTTCGGGTTCGATCGGTAGAATAAAAAAACCAAACACAATCCACGTTGACAGCGGGGTCGCGTCACCGGGTCCGTCCTCCGTGACCCGACCCCCTGTGCCGAACGGGAGCACCGTGTCCCTCCTGTCCAACCGACCCGACACCCCTGACTGGCAGCTCCGCGTCACCGACCGGGACGGCACCGCCCTCCACGGAGCGGCGGTACTGGTCGCGCCGGAGTACGCCCTCACCTGTGCCCACGTCGTCGTCGAGGCCGTCGGGCCCTCGGCGGGCCCCGGCAGCGAGGTGCGCCTGGACGCGCCGCGCGGACTCCCCGGATGGGAGTCCGTCGGCACCGTCCTCTCCGGCGGGTGGTGGTGGGAGGGGGAGGCGCCCTGGGACGCGGCCGTGCTCCGCCTCGACCGCACCGCCCCGGGGCCGCCCGCCGCGACCGCCCGCCACCGCGTCGGGGACCGGGTGCGCGTCCTGGGCTTCCCCAACGCCGAGACCGGACGTTGGGTGACCGGACGGATCACCGGCGACAGCGGCAGCCGTTTCGGCTACACGCAGGTCGACGTCGACTCCGCCACGGGCTTCACCGTCCTGCCGGGCTTCAGCGGCAGCGGTGTCCGGGAGGGGACGGGCGACGGGCTCCTGGGCATCGTCTGCGAGGCGGCCGCCAACGGCAGGGCCGGCTGGATGATCCCCCTCGACCGGGTCCCCCGGGTCTGGGGGGCGGGACCGGACACCGCGACCGCCGTCGCGCGCACCGCGCGCGCCATGACCGACCTGCGCACCCTGCTCTCCCCCGACCTGAGGTTCGACCTCTACACGGCCCTCGACCCGAGGCTGCGCCGCAGACTCCGCGCGGACCAGGACCTGACGGTCTTCGCCTCCCAGCTGGTCTCCCTCGCCCACGAGGAGTACCGACTCCTCGGCGCCGTGCTCGACCTCCTCGACGAGAGGGAGGAGGGGAGCGCCGGCATGCTCCGCGTCCGCGAGGCCGCGGCGCCGCTCCTGACGGGGCGGGACGGGTGAGCCGTGCGGCCGGGATAGAGGACCAGCCGCTGGAGGGCCCCGTCCCTCCCCGGGTGGACGAGGCCGACTACGCCCGGCTGGCCAAGGCCCTGTGCTCGGTCACCTGCGTCACGTCCCCCGAGTACCACGAGCTGCTGCTGGGCAAGCTCCCCCGGGTCCGCTCCGGGATCAACCGGAACGCCGTGCCCGTGGTCTTCACCGACGCCCTGGTCGGCCGCTGCCGCGAGAGCCGGCTGCTCGGCGTCCTCATGCGGTGGATCGGCTACTGGTCCGACGACAGCCGGAGCTGGCGGACGGCGGCCCTGATCGCCGAGCCCCTGGTGAGGGAGGAGGAGTGGGCCCAGGTCAGCCAGGCCATACCCGAGGCCACCCGGCAGCAGGTCGACACCGTTCGGGAGGAGCTGGTCCTGTACGACGCCGCGGACTTCCGGGAGATCGCCGACCGCGTCCGGGGGGCGCGGCCCATCGACCGCACGCCGTCCGACCGTGCGTGGCACACGTTCGTGGCCCTGGCCGAGATCCCCGGCAGGGAGGGGGAGTCCGCGCTGGTCGAGTTCTGCGCGATCCTGGGCGCCCGGGGCGCGCTGCGCTGCTCGGCGCTGCTGGAGGGCTGGGGCGGGGGGAGCAGTGCCCCCGAGGCCCCCGGGGCGCCGCCGGGGCCGGACGCCGGGGAGGACGTGCCGGCCCGCCTCGTCGTCCACGTCGAGAGGGGCGAGGAGCGCGACCGCCACGACCTGCGGTACTGGACGGTGCTCAGGGAGCACGGCGGGGACCGGCCCGACTTCTGCGACTCGGGCACCCGCAAGGGCGTCACCCCGGACAGGATCGCCGACAGCGTCGGCGTCCTGCTCGGCCTCGTGGAGGTGGACCACCGCAGGGAGCACCACCGGGGGAGGATGCGGGTGGAGCTGGTCGCGGAGCTGGACCTGCTGCGGGAGCTGGAGGCCGACCGGTGGCAGGAGGCGGGGGGAGCGGCCGGGGCGCCGCCGCTCGGGGCCCGCGCGGAGGTGGTCTACCGGGCGGCGGAGCTGGAGGACCCCTCGCGGCGCGACTACGACGCGGGGAGGAGGGCCCTGGGCCGGCGGTGGGCGGCCCTGCTGAGGTGCGGTTCGGGGGTGCACCTGGACACGGCCCACGAGGCGCAGACCAAGGAGCGGCTGAGCGGTCGGACCTACCGGGAACCATTGGAGGATCGGCTCCCGGACGATAGAATAGCCATTCTCTCGGTACCCTCCCATTTGGACGACTGCCACCAGTCGGTCCGGTCCGCGCTCAGGTTCGGAGTTCCGGTTGTGGTGTGGCGTTCCGCCGACAACGGTCGGGGAATCGGTCCGTGGCTGAATCTGGGAAAGACGGGACGAGAGGTGACGGTGTCATCAGAGAAACTCCAGTCGATCCCCCAGGTGCTCCACAAGTCCCGCTCAGGGGGCGTTTCGCCGGACGATAGCGGGTACATCGAAGAAAGCTTCGAGGTCGCCGTCTTCTACCACGATTCCCTGCCGGTCCTCCCGGACCCCCCTCCGCTGACCGCCAGCAGTATCCGCACCACCCCCCGTTGACCGAGGCTCGAAGGGCTCGCCATGACCGCACACGCCGGACCCGGGCCGACCGACTCCGTACCGGAGTGGTGGGTCTTCCACGGCACTGGTCAGCCGCGCGCGCATCTGGACCTCGCGACGCGGTTACCCCCGCCTCCGCAGTGGCGTACCTACGGCGGGGCGTTGAACTCCGGTTCGACGTCCCCCTTCTACGAACCGTCGGCTCCCCCGGGGGAGCCCGGTGAGCCGGCGGAGCCGGGGGAGGACGCCGTCGCGACGGCGGAGAGCGCGCGGCACCTCGGCCCGCAGCACCCGCGCCCCGGCACGGTCCCGCTCGGCCCCCACCGCAAGCACCTCCTGGACAAGGTCAACGCGGCGATCCACCTGCGCAGGCCGCTCCTGGTCACGGGGCCGCCCGGGGTGGGCAAGTCCAGCCTGGCCCACCAGATCGCCCGCGAGCTCAACCTGGGCAGGACGCTGCGCTGGGCGGTGACCAGCAGGAGCACCGTCGGGGACGGCCTGTACTCCTACGACCCGCTCACCCAGATCCACGACCTCAACCTGGAGAACGCCCACCGGCGGGCCACCGGGCAGGCCCCGGACCGGCGCTACGCGGGGGACGGCGACGCGCACCTGCGCAGCAGCGCGGAGTCGATCAGCCGCTACCTCGCCCTGGGCCCCCTGGGCACCGCGTTCCTGCCGACGAGGGCGCCCCGCGTCCTGCTGATCGACGACTTCGACCTGGGCGACTTCGACCTCCCCGGAGACCTGCTCGACCTGTTCGAGAACGGCGGCTACCGCATCCCCGAGCTGGCCAGGCTGGCGGGGGTGGCGCCGACGATCGAGGTGGCCACCGACGACCCCGGACGCACCGTGCCGGTCGCGCACGGAGAGGTGCTCTGCTCCGCCTTCCCCATCACCGTGCTCACCTGCAACAGCGGACGCGACCTCTCCCCCGCCTTCATGCGGCGGTGCATCCCGGTCCGGATGGGCCTCCCGGACGAGCAGGAGCTGCTGGCCGCCGTGGCGGGGCACTTCGGGGGCGACCTGCCCTCCGGGGCGCGCCCGCTGGTGACGGAGTTCCTGGAGAGGAGCGGCAGCGGGCACGAACTCGCCATCGACCAGCTGCTCAACGCCGTGCACCTGGTGGGCGCGCTCGGCCCCGACCAGGCCGGACCCGGGGGGGATCAGGTGCGGGAGCTCTCGGAGCTCCTCTGGCACCGGCTCACGGAAAGCCCGGGATGAGTTCGGGGCGTGGACCGGGGAGCGACCGACCCCGGGTGACAGGCGACGCGGAAGGGTCCACGCGCCGGGGGCCGGGGCTCACCGCGACCGACCTGGCGGACGCGATCCACCTGGCGGCCCTGTGGGACGCGAGCGCCCGCCGGGCCCGGCGGGCGCACCGCCTCGGGGAGGGCCGGGAGGAGCTCGTGGCCGACACGGGCCACGACTTCGGGCCGGCGCCGTCCCCGTGGCCTCCCGGCACGGTCCCGGAGCAGGTCGGGAACCCCGTCGCGGGCCGGCCCCGGGAGCCCGCACCCGCGACCGGCGCGGACCGCCCGGCGGCCCCGGACGGGCGCGTGCCGACACCGGACGCCCCTTCCGGGCGGGAGCAGGCCCCCTCCGAGGAGGGGGCCGAGTCGCCCGGGTTCGTCCAGCCCGTCCTGGAACGGCGGCAGGAGTTCGTCGCGGCCCTGTCCCCGTTCAACCTCAAGGCGCCCCGGGGCGAGCCCGACCGGGTCGACCCGGAGGGCACCGCGCGCGCGTACGCCCGCGCGCTGCTGGACAGCCTCCACTGGACGGACGGCGAGCGCGCGAGCGCCGGCGTCCCCGTCGTGCCCGTGCTCCGTGCACGCGACGAGAGGGCGGTGGACCTGACCCTCCTGCTCGACGAGGGCGTCACCATGCTCTTCCAGCGTGGTCCGGCGGGCGAGTTCGCCGGGCTCCTCCGGGACAGCGGGGTCTTCCGGACGGTGCGCGCGCTGCACTTCGACTCCGAGCGGGCCGGGCCGCCGGAGCTGAGGGACGCGAACGGGCGGGGCCGCGGGCTCGGCGGACGCCGGGCGACCGGCGCGCACGTCACCCTGATCCTCACCGACGGACTCGGCGGGGCCTGGCGGGACCGGGAATTCCAGGAGTGGGTGGCGCGCGCGGCCGGAGAGGGCGCACTGGCGATCCTGCACCTCCTGAGCCCCCGCCTGTGGAGGCGCGGCGCCATCGCCACCGCCCCCGCGGAGCTGGGCACGTCCTGGCCCGCCGCCGCCGGGGCGCCGAACACCCGGTACGTGCGCGAGCGGACGCTCGCCGACCTGGTCGCGGACGAGGACGAGCCCGCGGCCGGGACGCTGGTCCCGGTGCTCCCGCTGAAGCCGTCCGCGCTCCACGACTGGGCGTCGTTCGTGATGGCCCGCGGTCGCGCGCGGCTGTGGACGCAGACCGCGGAGTTCCCGGGGCGGCCGGGACCGGTGCTGGCGCCCGACGCCGGGGCCGACGGGGAGTTCGACCCCGACCGGGAGGTGGGCCGCTTCCAGCGGGCGGCGACCCCCGAGGCGTTCGACCTCGCCGTGGCCCTGGCCGCCGTCCCTCTGGACCCGGGCCTCGTGGAGGCCGTGTGCGAGGACGTGATGGGCCGGGCGTCGCCGTCCGAGCTGACCGAGGTCTTCTTCAGCGGGCTCGTCCGGATGGGGGACGCGGCCGAGCGCGGGGCGGTCCGGTGGGACTTCCGCGACGGGGTCCGCAAGGCCCTCCTCGCCCGGGGAGGGCGGGTGTCCGACATCCGCCGGATGCTGGGCCTGGCGGCGGAGCGCCTGCTGAGGGTGGACCCCTGGTTCGGCGACCTCGCGAGGATGCTCCGCGGCGAGCACGTGGTCTCCCCGACGAACACGGGGGCGTCGCGCTCGTGGGTGCGGTCCATGCTCCCCGCGGTGGAGAGCGCGGCCCTCGTACGCCGTTATTCGGCACCGATCAGGGAATATGCCGAAGCGGCCGGGCGAAACGGATACCGGGATCATTCTGTGCCGGAAAACTGGCCCCCGTCCTCGTCTGGTTTAGGATTGACCAAGGTTCCCGGATCTGCGCAAACGAGTAAGAGCGATAACCGGAAGACACGGAATACCGCACCCTTTTCTGATCGGTCGGGTGAAAAGCCGCTTATGTCTACAAACCCGTCAATTGGGGATAGAATGAACGATTCTGGCGACATTCACAGCGGCCGCGCGGGCAGATCGTCCACCAGCGGTCGGCCGCTGAGTGCTGTCTGGGTGCAGGTCCCCCGTAAGAACAGCGCCTTCACGGGGCGCGAGGAGCTGCTCTCCGCGCTGAGGGCACAGCTCCTCACGGGGCAGCGCCAGGTCATCACCGCGCTGAACGGGATGTCCGGGGTGGGCAAGACCGAGCTCGCGAAGGAGTACCTGCACAGGTACGCCTCCGAATACGATCTCATCGTCTGGATCCCCTCCGCCCACGGCAACCAGCTGCGCGAGAGCTTCTCCGTGCTGGCGTCCCGCCTGAGGCTGGACAGCGTCGGCGCCGGCAGCGGGCACGTCGT
This sequence comes from Nocardiopsis sp. NPDC055824, assembly GCF_053616335.1. Lineage (NCBI taxonomy): Bacteria > Bacillati > Actinomycetota > Actinomycetes > Streptosporangiales > Nocardiopsidaceae > Nocardiopsis > Nocardiopsis sp. NPDC055824. Next base: position 24,580 of record NZ_JBSHDN010000033.1, on the reverse strand, counting down.
GGAGGACGTGCTCGCGGCGCTCCACCAGGGCGGGCTCTTCCAGCGCTGGCTTCTCGTCTACGACAACGCGCAGGCCCGGGCCGAACTGGAACAGTATCTTCCTGTCGGGGGCGAGGGGCACGTGATCATCACTTCTCGGGACAACAGCTGGACCGTGGCGGGGGGTGACGCCTTCCTCTCCGTCCGGGAGTTCGAGCGCAAGGAGAGCATCGAACTCCTCAAACGGCGCGGTCCGGCGACGCTCACCGACGACGAGGCGGACGCCCTGGCGCGCGAGCTGGGCGACCTGCCCCTGGCGCTCAACCAGGCGGCGGTGTGGCTGCACGAGAGCGGCATGGCCACCGAGGAGTACCTGCGCCAGTTCGCGGACAAGAGCGAGGAGATGCTCGCGCTGCTGCGCCCGGACGGGACGTACCCGGTGGCGGTCGCCGCCGCGTGGAACGTGTCCCTGGACCGGCTGGCCATGACCAACCCGGCCGCGCTCCAGCTGCTCCAGCTCTGCTCGTTCATGGCGACGGCGCCCATCCCCCGCACCCTCTTCAACCACGCGCGGGGCATCGAGGGCCCGGCGGAGCTGAGGACGGCGCTGGAGGACCCGGCCAAACTCGGCATGGCCATCCGGGACATCGGGCGCAACAGCCTCGCCCACATCGACCACCAGCGCAACACGATCTCCCTGCACCGGCTCGTGCAGCGGGCGGTCCAGGCGCCCATGGACGAGGCGGAGCGGGAGGAGATGCGCCACTGCGCCCACCAGCTGCTGGGCCGCAGCGACCTCCAGGACGTCACGAACGACTCCAGCCGCTTCACCGACCTGCTGCCGCACGTGTGGGCGTCCGAGGCCTGGGACTGCGCGGACCCGTGGGTCCGCGCAGTCGTGGTCCAGATGTGCCGGATCGCCCTGCTGCGCCAGGAGTTCGAGGACGCCCGCCGCCTGGGCGACACCGCGTGGGCGTGGTGGAAGCAGCACCTGGGGGAGGAGCACCCCTCCACCCTCGGGATGGCGGTCCAGGTCGCCGTGGCGATGCGGGGCCAGGGCCACCTGGCGGAGGCCCTCGAACTGGGGGAGACCACCCTGGCCACGCTGCGCGAGCAGCAGAACCCGGAGGACCCGGAGACCCTGGAGGCGGAGATCGAGCACATCCGCAGCCTGCGGTTCGTCGGCAGGTTCCGGGACTCGCTCGCCGCCGCCGCCGACGCCTACCACCGCCGGGTACGCCTCTTCGGGGAGGACGATCCGCACACCCTGCTCACCGCCCACTTCCGCGCCTTCAACCTGCTCCTCAGCGGTGACCCGGCGGCTTCGGCCGAGCAGTACCGCGACACCCTGACCCGGCTGGAGATCGTCTTCGGCCCCGACCACGGGCGCACCCTCGGCACCAACAACGGGTACGCGGAGGCCCTGATGGAGCGGGGCCTGTACCGGGAGGCGGAGGCGATCCAGACCAACCAGGTCGAGCGGGTCACCAGCCTGCTCGGCGAGGACGACCCCGGGGTCCTGAGCAACGTGCGGACGCTGGCCGTCATGCGGCGGCGGATCGGCAGGCACAGGGAGGCGTTCGCCCTCTCGGAGCAGGCCTGGCAGCGCTTCCGGATCAAGCAGGGCGCGGACAGCAACGACACCATGTACGCGGCGCTCGTGCACTCGATGTCCCTGAGCGCGGTCGACCAGCACGACGAGGCACTGGAGCTGGCGCAGACCACCGGTGAGCGCTACGTCAAGCTGCTGGGCGACCAGCACCCCTACGTCGGGGCCGCGAACATCAACCAGGCGATCATCCTGCGCCGCCTCGGAAGGGTCGCCGAGGCGCGCGAGCTGGACGAGGGGGCCCTGGCACTGTTCCGGGAGCGGATCGGCGGGCACCACCCCAGCGCCCTCTCCTGCCTGGTCAACCTGGCCAACGACCACTTCCTCACCGGGGACGTGGCGGGGGCCCGGGAGCTGGACGAGGAGGCCCTGGCCGCGTGCACCAGGGAACTGGGGGCGAGGCACCCGCTGACCCTCCTGGCCCGGCGCAACCTGCTCGTGGACCGCAGGGCCCAGGGCGAGGACGTCGACCCGGAGTTCATCGAGGTGGAGGACATGTACCGGGAGGCCATGGGCGCGGACCACCCCGCGACGCTGAGCATCCGCAAGAGCGTGCGCGGGGACGCGGACATCTACCTCGCACAGATGTGACCGCGGTGGTCCGGGGCCGGCCCCGGACCACGCCCGCTCAGGCGCGGTCCGCGAGTCGGAGCAGCGCGACCCACTGGTGCGCGGGCAGGGCGAGCTCCGCGTGGTCGCGGTGCGTGGAGTCGCGGATCCCGACCGCGGCGGGCGCGCTCATGACCGCCTCGACGCACGAGTTGGTACCGCCGCCGCTGTAACTCGACGTGCGCCATCGCCCGGGCCCCCGTCCCAAGCCCTTCACGAGAGCTCCTGTCCGGGCTGTCTTTCCTGGTTGTTTCTACGCACGCGGCGGCCTCGATTCTTCCGGTTCCACCATTGGTCGCTCCTGTTTCCCGTGCGGCCCTGTAAGTCCGGTCGGGTCCGACTTCGGCTCTCCCATATATTCTGCTGACTTTCGAACCCACTTGTACATGCCCACTGGGGTACTGATCATGTTGTCCGGATGCAGTCATCCTCGGACTGTTCATAAACTGATGCTTGCGGCATGTTTCCCGTTCGCCCGGGGGAACGCCGCCGGGGGATCTGTGGAGAGGATCGGGGAAGTCCGCTGCTCAGTCCGGGTGCGTCTTTCCCCGGAGTCCCCTGTGTCCCGGCGTCATCGGCGATGGCGAGTGCCGGACGGTAAAGCGTTTTCGGTGGATCCGACCCGAAACGCACCAGCTCCCAGCAGCCCCAAAGTGACCTTGGGAGCGAAAGAGCCGGGACGGCGGTCCGGCGATGGCGAAGCCCTTGACCGCTGGAAAGCGGAGGGACGTACCAGGACCTATAGGGAGAACTTCGCGAAGGCGGACCGAAGGGAGGTTTCCGCAGGTAATCCATTGTGGTCGCGGTCGTACCGCGGACTGTTCCCGACTTCTCCGGAGAAGCGACGGCCTTTGCGCTCTCCTAGGCTGTCCCCAGGGCGAGGGAGGGGATCGACGTGAATCAGGGCGAAACGCACAATTCCATCGGCGGTGGCGTCCACGGCGGTGTGGCCGTGAGCGCCGGTCGCATCGGGAGCGTCACCGTCCACCACCACGCCGCCGGGCCCGGCCCCGCGCGCCCGCCCGCGGACCCCTGGCCGGAGAGGGTGGACCGGTCACCCGTCTGGGACCGCGTCCGGGAGGGGAGCGACTCCGGGCCCTTCCGGGAGGTCTGACCGTGCGCCGTCGTCAGCGGGGGTCCGCAACACTGCCTACCATGCTGGACATGCGCATTCTCGTGGTGGAGGACGACGACCGGGTCGCCCGTGGCCTGGTGACGGCCCTGCGGTCCGCGTCCTTCGACGTCCAGCGGGTCGCCACCGCGGAGCGCGCGCTCACCGCCCCGCCCGCCGACGTCGTCCTGCTCGACCTCGGCCTTCCCGACGCCGACGGCATCGACCTGCTGCGCAAGCTCCGCGAGCGGCCCCAGACCGCCGTCATCGCCGTCACCGCGCGGAGCGAGGAACGCGACCGGGTACGCGGGCTGCGCGCCGGCGCCGACGACTACGTGGTCAAGCCCTTCGGCGTGGCCGAACTCCTCGCCCGGATCGACGCCGTCCTCCGGCGCACCCGCCCGGCGCGGGCCGAGGCCGCCGAGGCCGAGCCCCCGCTCACGGTCGGCGCGCTCACGGTCGACCCCGACTCCCGCGAGGCCAGCGCCGGCGGGCGGACGCTCCGGCTGACCCGCAAGGAGTTCGACCTGCTCTCCCTGCTGGCCTCCCGCTCCCCCTCGGTCGTCGCCCGCGACCAGATCCTCGACCAGGTGTGGGGCGACGCCTGGGAGACCTCCTCCAGGACCCTCGACACCCACATCGCCTCCCTGCGTGCCAAGGTCGGCCGCGCCGTGCGCATCCGCACCGTGCGCGGCGTCGGCTACCTCCTCGACGGGGCCTGACCGTTGCTGCGGCGCCTGCTGGCCCTCCTGCTCCCGGTCGCGTTCGTGATCGTCGCCGCGGTGTTCGTCCCCCTGGGCACGGTCATCGCCCAGCAGCGGACACAGGAGGTGTACGTCGACCGGCTGGGCGACGCGGGGCGGTTCGCCGCCCTGGCCCGCACCGCCCTGGAGACCGACCGGCTCGACCCCCTCGCCCAGGAGATGGCCCACTACGAGGAGCTGTACGCCATCCCGGCCCTCGTGGTCGCGCCCGACGGGCAGATCGTCGTCGGCTCCGGGGACCGGCACCGCATGCGCGACGTCCTCGACGGGGTCCCCGACCCGGGGGCCGTCGACGCCGCGATGGCCGGCGAGCGCCCCGCACCGCCGACCACCGCGTGGCCGTGGAACCCCGATCCGCTGGTGGTCGCCGAGCCCATCGGCCGCGACAGCGAGGTCGCGGGCGCCGTGGTGGTGGTCGCCCCGACCCGGGAGCTCGGCGCCGACATCCTCCAGGTCTGGGGCCTGCTCGGCCTGCTCAGCGTCGTGCCGCTGACGGTGCTGGCGACCGCGTCGCTGCCGCTGTCCCGCTGGGTGCTGCGGCCCATCCGCAGGCTGGACGCCGCCACGACCTCGGTCGCCTCGGGCGACCTCGACGTGCACGTGGACGCCGAGCGCGGCCCCCCGGAGCTGCGCCGCCTCACGGAGTCGTTCAACACGATGGTGGACGTCGTGCGCAGGGCCCTGGAGCGCCAGCGCGCGTTCGTCTCCGAGGCCTCACACCAGCTGCGCAACCCCCTGGCCAGCCTGCGGCTGGCCGTGGAGAACCTCGCACCGCACCTGGAGACCCCCGAGGCCAGGGAGGCCCACGAGATCGCCGTCGACGAGGCGGCCGTCATGCACAGGATGCTCAACTCCCTGCTGGCCGCGACCCGCCTGGAGAGCGTCACCGGGACGGAGGCGGTGGAGGTCGCCGAGGTCCTGGAGAGCCGGGTGGAGCGCTGGAGGGCGCTGGGCGAGGCCCGGGGCGTCTCCGTCACCACCCGTGTCCCCGCCGGGGTCCGGGCGTACGCCCCGGCGGGCGGGCTGGGCAGCATCCTCGACGAACTGGTCAGCAACGCCCTGCGCCTGTCGGGCGGCACCCGCGTGGTGGTGGAGGCCGACGGGGGGGATCCGGTGCGCATCAGCGTCCTGGACGACGGCGAGGGCCTGCCGGAGGAGCAGTACACGGCGGCCCTGGACCGGTTCTGGCGCTCGCCGCGGCACCAGAACACCGAGGGCACCGGCCTGGGCCTGGCGATCGCCGCCGACCTGGTACGGGAGGCCGGGGGGCGGCTCACCCTGGGGACGGGCCTGCCCGGAGGGGAGCGCCGCGGGTTCGGCGTGGTGATCACGCTGCCGCCGGTGCGCGGCTCCGGGGACTGACCGGCCCGGCGAAGGCCCGGCGCCGCCTCAGGCGGGCTTGTTGTCCCGGTACCAGCGCTCGGAACCGGGGTGCAGGGGGACGACGCCGGTGGAGATGCCCGTGCGCACGTTGATCTGCGCGGCCTCCGGGCGCTGGGCCGCCAGCCGCGCCTGGCCGCGGTAGACGGTGTCGGTGACCCGGTAGGCCAGGGCTTCGTCCAGGTCGGCCCGGCACAGGAGCAGGTTGGGGATGGACATGGTCGGGCAGGCCGGGACCCCGGAGTAGGTGGTCGCGGGCAGCGTCGCCGGGAAGTAGGCCTCCGGGTAGGCGTCGGCCATCACGTCGGCCGTGTCCGCCAGGTCGATCAGCCGTACCGCGTGTTTCTCGGCGAGTTCGGCGACGGCCGGGGTCGGCAGCCCGGTCAGCGAGAACATGGCGTCGATCTCCCCCGACGCCAGGGCGTCGGCGGAGGCGGCCTGGTCGAGCCGGACGGTCTCCACGGCCAGGCCGGTCTCCTCCAGGATCTCCGCGACCGTGAATTCGGTGCCGGAGTTGACCGAGCCCACGGACACGCGCAGGCCGTCCAGGTCGGAGAGCTCGCGCACGGGCGAGTCGTCGAGGACGACCAGGTGGACGAAGCTGTCGTAGAGGCGTCCGACGGCGTCGAGCCGGGTGCCCTCGCCGGTGTCGGCCTCGTACGACAGCACCGCGTCGAGGCTGGCGAAACCGAGGTCGGCCGCGCCCTCGTCCAGGAGGTACAGGTTGTCGAGGGAGGCGCCGGTCTGCACCGTCCTCACCTCCAGCTCCGTCAGGACCTCCTGGAGCAGGACGGCGAGCTTCGCGCCGATCTCCCGGAAGACCGCGCCGGGCGGCCCCGTGGCGACGACCAGCTCGGAGAGCCCGTACTCGGGGCCGCGGGAGCAGCCGCCCACGGCCGCGGCGACGGCGGCCCCCGCCGCGCCGAGCAGCACCGTGCGCCGGTTCGGTCCCATCGAATGCATGGATGCAGCTTAGACAGCCCGGGCGGCGTCCGGGGCCGGGGCGCCGGCGCGGGACGCGGGTGTGCCTGCGGGAACGCCGTCCGGTCCGGGGCTCGGGGCCGGGGACGGCCCACCGGTCCGGAACGGCTCCCGCGCCCGCTCCGGACGCCGTCCGCCCCGCACTGCCCCGACCGCGGCGCCCCGTGCATACCGGTGCGAAACACGCGGAAACACGGTGAAACCCAGGCTTCACGGGGAGGCAGGGCCGCCGAAACACGCCCTTCCTAGCGTCGGGCCCCATGGACACACCGATGTATACAGAGGCGGTGCCCGCCCCGGAGGCGCCGCCCGGGGACGGCGTGCGGCGGGCGGGGGATCCGGAGGCCGCCACCGCCACCTCGCGCCGGGACCGCGTCTACGCCCTGTTGCGCGAGGAGGTCCTGAGCGGGCGGATCGCGCCCCGCGTCCGGCTGGGCGAGGTACGGCTCGCCGAGCTCTTCGGCGTCTCCCGCACCCCCGTACGCGAGGCGCTGGCCCGCCTGCACTCCGACGGCCTGGTGGAGCGGCGCGAGAACGGCTTCTACGCCACCGTCCCCAACCTCGCCGAGCTCCGCGACCTCTACGAGCTCCGGGTCACCCTCGAACTCCGCGGCATCTCCCGCGCGATGGAGGACCCCTCCGTCCGGCACGACCCCGGCGTCCTCCGCGCCGAACTGGAGCGGTGGGAGAAGCTCCGCGCCGACGTCCCCGGGCCCGACCCCTCCTTCGTCCTCCTCGACGAGGAGTTCCACGCCGCCGTCTCCCGCGCCTCCGGCAACCGCGCCCTCACCGACTCCCTCGTCTCCGTCAACCGGCGCATCCGCCGGGTCCGCATGTACGACTTCCTCACCGCCGACCGGATCACCTCCACCGTCACCGAGCACATCGGGATCACCGAACACCTCCTCGCGGGCGAACTCGACTCCGCCTACCGCGCCATGCACGAGCACGTCGGCGCGTCCATGGAGGTCGTCCTGGAGCGCGCCCGCCGCGCGCTGACACAGATGGCGCTCCACTCCGACGCCCTCTGACCCGGCGTCCGCGCGCCCGGACGCGCCCGCCCACCGCCGCACAGACCACCGGACCAAGGAGAGCCAGCGTGTTCGACTCCGTGCTCGTCGCCAACCGGGGCGAGATCGCCTGCCGTATCATCCGCTCCGCCCGCGAACTCGGCCTGCGCACCGTCGCGGTGTACTCCGACGCCGACGCGGGCGCCCCGCACACCCGGCTCGCCGACGAGGCCGTGCGGCTCGGGCCGGCCCAGGCCGCCGAGAGCTACCTCGACGCCGGACGCGTCCTGGCGGCGGCCGCGGCGACCGGGGCCGGGGCCGTCCACCCCGGCTACGGCTTCCTGTCCGAGAGCGCCGCGTTCGCCCACGCCGTCGAGGCCGCCGGGCTGGTGTTCGTCGGTCCCGAGCCCCGCCACCTGGAGGAGTTCGGGGACAAGCACACCGCCCGCAAGGCCGCGGCCGCCGCCGGCCTGCCCATGGTCGCCGGCAGCGAGACCCTGCCCGACGTGGAGCAGGCGGCCGCGGCGGCGGAGCGCATCGGCTACCCGGTCATCCTCAAGTCCACCTCGGGCGGCGGCGGGATCGGCCTGCGTCCCTGCGCCGACGAGGAGGCCCTGCGCGCCGCCTTCGACGAGGTCGGCCGGACGGCCGCCACCCACTTCGGCGGCGGCGGCGTGTTCGTGGAGCGGTTCGTGTCCCGCGCCCGCCACGTCGAGGTCCAGGTGTTCGGCGACGGCCGCGGCAACGTCGTCACCCTGGGGGACCGCGACTGCTCCCTCCAGCGCCGCAACCAGAAGGTCGTGGAGGAGGCCCCCGCGCCGGACCTCCCCGACGCCCTGCGCGCCGAGCTCCACCGCACCGCCCGCGAGCTGTGCGCGGGGATCTCCTACCGCAGCGCCGGGACGGTGGAGTTCGTCTACGACACCGAGCGGGGCGAGGCCTCCTTCCTGGAGGTCAACACCCGGCTCCAGGTCGAGCACCCCGTGACCGAGGAGATCACCGGCGTCGACCTGGTCGCGTGGATGCTGCGCCTGGCCCGGGGCGAGGACGTCCTCGCGGACGTGCCCCCGGAGGGGCCGCCGCGCACCGGGCACGCCGTCGAGGCCCGCGTCTACGCGGAGGACCCCGCCCACGGCTTCCGGCCCAGCTCCGGGCTCGTCACCCGCTTCGAGACCCCTCCCGGGGTGCGGGTGGACGGCTGGATCGAGCCGGGCCAGCGCGTCACCAGCGACTACGACCCCCTGCTCGCCAAGGTCGTCGTGCGCGGCTCCGACCGAGCCGACGCCCTCGCCCGGCTCGGCCGTGCCCTCGCGGAGGTGCGCGTCGACGGGCTCCAGACCAACCTGGGCCTGCTGCGCGCCCTGGCCGGGCACGCCGGCGTCCGCGCGGTCGCGCACACCACCGCCACCTGTGCGGAGGTCGGCGACCCGGAGCCCCGTATCGAGGTGGAGCGGGCCGGAACCCTCACCACCGTCCAGGACTTCCCCGGCCGCACGGGCTACTGGCAGGTCGGCGTCCCGCCCTCGGGGGCCATGGACGACCTGTCGCTGAGACTGGGCAACCGCGCCCTGGGCAACCCGGAGGGGGCGCCCGGCCTGGAGTGCACCATCGAGGGCCCGACCCTGCGGTTCTCCGCCCCGGCCACCGTGTGCGTCACCGGGGCGCCCGCCGACGTCACCGTGGACGGGGAGCCGGTCGCCCGGTGGGAGCCGGTGGCGGTCCCCGCCGGAGGCGTGCTCGCGGTGGGCCCCGCCCGCGGCCCCGGCATGCGCACGTACGTGCTGTTCAGAGGGGGGCTGGACGTGCCCGAGTACCTGGGCAGCACGTCCACGTTCACCGCGGGGGAGTACGGCGGCCACAGCGGACGCGCCCTGCTCCCGGGCGACGTCCTGCGCCCCGCGCCCGTCCCGGCGGGGGCGCAGGAGGCCCGTCCGGTCCCGGAGGCCGACCGTCCCGACTTCGGGGTCCGGAGGGGAGGGAACGCGCACTGGGACGTGGAGGTGTCAGAGGGGCCGCACGCCGCCCCCGAGTTCCTGACCCGTGAGGGCCTGGACGCCTTCTACGCCACCGACTGGAAGGTGCACCCCCAGTCCGCCCGCAACGGCGTCCGGCTCTCCGGCCCCAAGCAGTCCTGGGCCCGACCGGACGGCGGCCAGGCGGGCCTGCACCCCTCCAACGTCCACGACACCGCCTACTCCGTCGGCGCCGTCAACCTCTCCGGCGACACCCCCGTGCTCCTCGGCCCCGACGGGCCCAGCCTGGGCGGGTTCGTCTGCCCGGTCACGGTGGTCTCCGGCTCCCGCTGGAAGGTCGGACAGCTCCGCCCCGGCGACACCGTCCGGTTCCACCCGGTCACCGAGGCCGCGGCCGAGCGGCTGCACTTCGAGCCCGCCGCCGCCCCGCTCCTGCGCGCCACCGGCTCCGACGGCGACGACGGCGTCCTCGCCCGCGTCCCGGAGGGCGACGGCCGGCCCGGGGTCACCTACCGGCGCGGCGGCCACGACAACGTCCTGGTCGAGTACGGGCCCATGGAGCTCGACCTGGGCCTGCGCCTGCGCGTCCACGCCCTCATGGCCGCCCTGGACCTGGCCGCGCCCGCCGGGATCGTGGACGTCACGCCCGGGGTGCGCTCCCTGCACCTGCACACCGACCCGGCGGTGCTCCCGCTGCGCACCCTCCTCGGCCTCCTCCGGGAGATCGAGGACGGGCTGCCGCCCACCTCCCGGCTGAGGGTGCCCAGCCGGACCCTGCGCCTGCCCCTGTCCTTCGACGACCCGTCCGTCCACGAGGCCGTCGCCCGCTACCGCACGGGGGTGCGCGACGACGCGCCCTGGAACCCCGACAACATCGAGTTCATCCGGCGCGTCAACGGCCTCGACTCGGTCGACCAGGTCCGCGACATCGTCTTCGACGCCTCCTACCTGGTCCTGGGACTGGGCGACGTGTACCTGGGCGCGCCGGCCGCCACCCCGCTCGACCCCAGGCACCGGCTCGTCACCACCAAGTACAGCCCCGCGCGCACGTGGACCCCCGAGGCGGGGGTCGGCATCGGCGGCGCCTACCTGTGCGTGTACGGCATGGAGAGCCCGGGCGGCTACCAGCTCATCGGCCGCACCGTCCCCATCTGGTCGGGTCTGCGCCAGTACGGGCCGTTCGAGCCGGGGACGCCCTGGCTCCTGCGCTTCTTCGACCGGATCAGCTGGTACCCGGTCGGCCACGAGGAGCTCCTCGACGTCCGCGCCGACCTGCTCGCCGGGCGCCACGCGCTCGACATCGACGAGGGCGAGTTCGTCCTCGCCGACCACGAGCGGTTCCTCGACGAGAACGCCGGATCCATCCGGGCGTTCGAGCGCCGCCAGGCGGCGGCGTTCGAGGCCGAGCGCCGGGCCTGGGAGGCCGCGGGGGAGTTCGAGGACCGGCCCGAACCCGACCCCGTCGTCCCCGCCGCGCCCGACCTGCCGCCCGGCGCGGTCCTGGTCGAGGCGCCCCTGGCCGCCTCCGTCTGGAAGGTCGACGCCGCCCCGGGCGACACGGTGGAGGAGGGCCAGCCCGTGGTCCGCCTCGAAGCCATGAAGCTGGAGGTCGTGGTCCGCGCTCCCCGCGCGGGAAGGATCTCGGACATCCTCGTCACACCGGGCCAGCACCTCGACCCGGGGAGTGCCCTGGCCGTCATCGCACAAGGAGAGCCCGCCTGATGCCCCACCCCACCGACCGCGTCCGCTCCGCCTACCGGAGGATCGCCGGGGCCGACCGGCCCGAGGTATGGATCACCCTGCGCCCCGAGCGGGAGACGGCCGCCGAGGCCGAGGCGCTGGAGGGACGCCTCGCGTCGGGTGAGGACCTGCCGCTGGCGGGGACGCTCCTCGCGGTCAAGGACAACATCGACGTGGCCGGCCTGCCCACCACCGCCGGCCACCCCGGCTACGCCTACACGCCGGAGGCGAGCGCGCCGGCCGTGCGCAGGCTCGTGGACGCCGGCGCGATCGTGCTCGGCAAGACCAACCTCGACCAGTTCGCCACCGGGCTGGTCGGCACGCGCAGCCCCTACGGCGCGGTCCGCAACGCCTTCGACCCCGAACGGGTCTCCGGCGGGTCCAGCTCCGGGTCCGCCGTGGCCGTGGCCCTCGGGATCGCCGACATCGCCCTGGGCACCGACACGGCCGGCTCGGGGCGCGTGCCCGCCGCCCTGCACGGCCTGGTCGGCCTCAAGCCCACGCTCGGCCTGGTGCCGTCGACGGGGGTGGTCCCGGCCGCGCGCCCCTACGACTGCGTCACCGTGTTCTCCCGCGGCCTGGCCCCGGCGCGCGCGGCCCTGGCCGTGATGGCCGGACCCGACGCCGGGGACCCCTTCAGCAGGGACTGGCCCGCCGACGTGCGGCTCGCCCCGCGCGGGGCCGGGCGGGTGGCGGTGCCGACGGCCGAGGGGCTCGCTCCGCTCGGAGGGGCGGAGCGCGCCGCCTTCCGCGCCGCCGCGGACGTCCTGGGCGCGGCCGGGACGGAGGTCGTGGAGGTGGACGTGGCCCCGCTGCTGGAGGCCGCGCGCCTGCTCTACGAGGGCGCGCTCGTCGCGGAGCGCCACGCCGCCGTCGGCGGGTTCCTGGCCGGGCACCCGGAGGGCGCCGACCCCACCGTCGCCGGGATCATCCTGGCCGCGGGGAACCTCCCCGCCCACGCCCTCGCCGCCGACCAGCACCGACTGGCCGCCTACAGGGCGACCGCCCGTGCGCTCCTGGCCGGCTTCGACGCCCTGCTCCTGCCCACCACGGTCGGCCACCCCACGCTCGCGGAGGTCGCCGCGGACCCGGTCGGCGCGAACTCGCGCCTGGGCACCTACACGAACTTCGTGAACCTGCTCGACATGGCGGCGGTGGCGGTCCCGGCGGGGACCGCCGACGGGCGCCCGTTCGGGGTCAGCGTCGTCACCCGGGCGTTCGAGGACCAGGTGGCCCTGGACCTGGCGGCCGACATCACCGGGGAGGAGCGGGGAGAGGCCCTTCCGGGCCCCGGGGCGGAACTGGCGGTGTTCGGCGCCCACCTGCGCGGGCAGCCGCTCCACCACCAGCTCACGGACGCGGGCGCGCGGTTCGTCGCGGAGGACGCGACCAGCGCCGACTACAGGATGGTCGCCCTGCCCACCTCGCCCCCCAAGCCCGGGCTGCTCCGCGTGGCGGAGGGAGGGGGGTCGGTGCGCTGCGAGGTCTGGCGGATCTCGCCGGCGGGCCTCGGGGCGTTCCTGGCCGGGCTTCCCGCTCCCATGTCCCTGGGCTCCGTCACGCTGGCCGACGGGCGTGCGGTGGTCGGCTTCGGGTGCGACCCGGCGGCGGCCGAGGGGGCGGAGGACATCAGCCGCCACGGGGGCTGGCTCGCCTACCTGGAGACACTGGAGGGCTGAACGCCCCGGCCGAGGGACGCTCGCGGACCTCCCGGGAGCGGACGGGGCCGACGCCGGGGTCCCGGGTTCGGGGCCCGGGACCGGGGGAGACCGGTGGGCGCCGCGCCCGGGACGGGCGCGCCACCGCCCGGCGGCCACGTGCCCGGACGTCCCCCGGACACGGGAGCGGCCCCCCTCCGCGCACGGAAGGGGGCCGCTCCTCGTTCAGCCGGTTCGGTGCCCCGGGGACACCGGGGCGCCGGATCAGCGGCGCGGGCGCCGCCTGCCCCGCGACGGGGGCCTGTTGGACCGGGAGGCCTCCTGGCGGGGCTCCGCCGGGAGCGTCACCGGCACGCCCGAGGGCGTGCGGGCGCCGGTCACCCGGGCCAGCTCCGGGTCCTGCGAGCTGACCTGCGCGGTCGTCGCCTCGATCTGCGCCCGGCTCATCAGCCGCGCCATCTCGCGGCGCTGGCTGGGCAGGACGAGCGTGACCACGTTGCCGGACTCGCCCGCGCGGGCGGTACGGCCGCCGCGGTGCAGGTAGTCCTTGTGGTCGGTCGGCGGGTCGATGTTGACGACCAGGTCCAGGCCGTCGATGTGGATGCCCCGGGCCGCCACGTTGGTCGCGATCAGCGCGGTCACCGTGCCCTCCTTGAACTGCTTGAGGGTCCGGGTGCGCTGCGGCTGCGACCGGCCGCCGTGCAGGGCCGCCGCACGCACGCCGTTGGCGAGCAGGTGCTTGGCCATCTTGTCCACGGCGTGCTTGGTGTCGAGGAACATGATCACCTGGCCGTCGCGGGCGGCGATGTGCGTCGCCGTGGCCTGCTTGTCGGTGTTGGACACGTGCAGGACGTGGTGCTCCATGGTGGTGACCGCGCCCGCGGTCGGGTCCACCGAGTGGACGACCGGGTCGTTCAGGAAGCGGCGGACCAGCGTGTCGACGTTGCGGTCCAGCGTCGCGGAGAACAGCATCCGCTGCCCGCCGGACGGCACCTGCTGGAGGATCGCGGTGACCTGGGGCATGAACCCCATGTCGGTCATCTGGTCGGCCTCGTCCAGGACCGCCACGTCCACCTGGTCCAGGGCGCAGTCGCCCCGCTCGACCAGGTCGCGCAGGCGGCCGGGGGTGGCCACGACCAGTTCCACGCCCTGGCGCAGGGCCCGGGCCTGGCGGGAGATCGGCATCCCGCCCACGACGGTGGTCAGGTTCAGCTTGAGCGAGCGCGCGTAGGGCGCCAGCGAGTCGGCCACCTGCTGGGCCAGCTCCCGGGTGGGGGCCAGGACCAGCGCCAGCGGGCGGTGGGGCTGCGCGGTCCGTCCCTCCAGGCGGGCGAGCAGGGCGAGCCCGAAGGCCAGCGTCTTGCCGGAGCCGGTCTGGCTGCGGCCCAGGACGTCGCGCCCGACCAGCGAGTTGGGCAGGGTCGCGGCCTGGATGGCCGACGGGGTCGTCAGGCCCTGGCGGGCCAGGGTCGACTTCAGCGGCGCGGGCATGTCCAGTTCCTGGAACGTGGACACGGGGTCGAGCGCCGGGGTGGTGGAGACGGGGAGGGCGAACTCACCGGCCGGACGGCCGGAGGGGCCCCTGCCGCCGCCCGGGGGGCGGCCGGAGGACCTGGGGGGCCGGGAGCGTCCGAAGGAGCCGCCGTGGCCGCCGCCTGTGGAGGAGCGCCGTTGTCCGTTCACGCGGGACGGATGGTTCATACGAGCCTTTCGTCGACGGCGCGTGCCGGTCGAGGAAGCCTCTGGGAGCTTCGACGTGGAGCATCGGTGGTGCGCCGGAAGATTCTGCGGTTTCCACGGCCCACGCGGAGAACACGCTGTGGGGTGGGGTGGTGCGGACCGGTGCCTGTCGGAAGTCGACGGCCAGAAGACCGGTCCAGAAAAACATGAAAAAGGGACAGAGGCCCAGCACCCGTAGGGCGGGCCTCTGTCACGACTGCAGCGCGGGGCTCAGTCAGAGCAGGGTGATGTTCTCAGCCTGGAGACCCTTGGGGCCCTGGGTGGCGTCGAACTGCACGGCCTGACCTTCCTGGAGCTCGCGGAAGCCGGTGGCCTGGATGTTGCTGTAGTGGGCGAAGACGTCGGGGCCGCCGCCGTCCTGCTCGATGAAGCCGAAGCCCTTGTCACCGTTGAACCACTTGACGGTACCGGTAGCCATGTTTTCTCCTTCGTTCTGGGCAAGGAAAACCGCAATCTGACGGTTTCCCCGTCACCGTGATGACCACCCGAATAACGAACCCTGAAGAAGACCCAGCCTGAAGGCCGAACAACGCAAAATCCAACGGGAATCACAACTGCAACTTCCATGAACTTAGCACACCCCGGTTTCGGTGTCGCGGGAATTGTCGTGTGTGTCAAGGCACGGTGGCAGCTGGTATCGATCGGCCCGCCGCGGGCGTTGGACGGTGTCCGCGCGATGTGGCAGGTGGGGCGCCGGCCCCGCCGGGACCGGCGCCCGGGCTCACTCCCCGGCCGTCTCCGTGGGGGCCGTGGCGCGCATGAGCCGCCTGTAGTGCCGGGACCGGGCGCCCAGGACGACCGCGGCCAGCACGGTCGCGACCAGGGACGCGAGGAGCACGCCCGTCTTCGCGTGCGCCAGGTGCTCCGGGGAGTCGGCGAACGACAGCTCGGTGATCAGCAGGGACACGGTGAACCCGATGCCCGCCAGCTGGGACATGCCGACGATGTCGATCCACTTCAGGCTCGGGTTGAGCTCGGCCCGGGTGAGCTTCGTGGTCAGCCAGGAGCCGCCCGCGATACCGACGACCTTGCCCACGACGAGCCCGGCGATGATGCCCATCGCGGCGGTGTCGGTGAGGACCTCCCCGACGCCGTCGAACACCACGCCCGCGGAGAAGAACGCGAAGATCGGCAGCGCCAGCCCGGCGGACCAGGGGCGCAGCACGTGCTCCACGCCGTGGCTGGGGTCGTGCGCCTCCCCGGGCAGCTTCGTGGTCCGCATCAGCAGGCCCATCGCCACACCGGCGATCGTGGCGTGCACACCGCTCTCGTGCACCAGGCCCCAGACGACGAGGGCCAGGGGGACGTAGACGATCCAGTTGGGCAGAGCGGAGGCGTTGAGCTTCGCGGCCAGGCCCTTGCCGCGCTGGAGGTACCAGAACAGCACCAGGCCCGCGGCGGCGGCGAGCAGCGCGAGGAAGTTGATGCCGGAGGTGTAGAACACCGCGATGACGACGACCGCGCCGAGGTCGTCCACGATCGCCAGGGTCAGCAGGAACGTGCGCAGGGCCGGCGGGAGGCCGCGGCCGACGACCGCGAGGATCGCGACCGCGAAGGCGATGTCGGTCGCCATCGGGATGCCCCATCCCTGGACGGTGTCCGGGGAGGTGGCGTTGATCGCCGCGTAGATCGCGGCCGGCACGACCATGCCGCAGACCGCGGCGACGATCGGCAGCATCGCCCTCCGCGGGTTGCGCAGCTCGCCGTGCACGAATTCCTGCTTGAGCTCGTTGCCGACGACGAAGAAGAACACGGCCAGCAGGCCGTCGGCCGCCCAGGTCTCCAGGGACAGGTCGAGGTGCAGCGACGCGGGACCGAAGGTGATCGCGCGCAGGTCCTCGTAGGCCCCGCCGAAGGGCGAGTTGATCCACACGAGGGCGAGGACCGCCGCGCCGATCAGGAGGAAACCGCCGACGGTGTCGCTGCGCAGGGTGTCCGCGAAGCGGGAGAGCGGTCCTCCGGTCGGGATGGACTGGTTCGGGTCGAGGCTCATGGGCAGCTTTCCGGGACATGGGTCGGGGACTGCCGACCAGTCTTCCCGGCACACCTAGGCGCCGTCGCGCCGCGCCCATGCTCGCCGAAGATGGGGCGAATGTCCACTCCAGAGGCCTGTGTCCGTTCCTGGAGGGCGCGCCGGGACGCGTCGAGTACAGTGCTTCGGAGGTGTGCCGGGAAGACTGGTCGGCGGTTGCTGTCGCCTATCCGGAAACAACAGGTGTCCGATGTCCGAGTCCAGCCCTCACGGCGCCCACATCTACCGATCCCCCGCCGGCGCCCGCGCGATCCGCGCCTGGTGCGAACAGCGGATCTCGGGTTGGCCCTCCCTCCGGTCGCTGCCCGAGCTCGCCACCGCACTGGGCCCGACACGGGCCTTCCGGGCGCCGGGGGGCGACGCGACCCCCGTGCTCGTCCTCAGCGGGACCAACTTCAACTCGGCGACGTCCGTGGACACCGCGAGGATCATCGCCCGCGACCGTCCGGTCATCCTCGTCGACCTGCCCGGCCAGCCGGGCCTCAGCGTCGGGGTCCGGCCGAGGTCGGACCGCGCGGCGGCCTACGGCGCGTGGTTCGACGAGGTGCTGCCCCTGCTGACCGCGCGGCCGGTCACCGTGCTCACGCACTCGCTCGGCTCCGCCGTGGCCCTGGCGGCGAAGCCCTCCCCGTTGGTCCACGCCGTGGTGATGGTCGGGCCCGCGGGTCTGACCTCGGCGGCGAAGACGTCCGAGCTGATGCGCGCCACCCTGCCGTGGATGATCGGTCCGCGGGACGACAAGAGCACCCGCCTGCTCAACTTCATGAGCGGTCCCTCCTACGCCGCGTCGGGGACGCACCCCTTCGCCCCGTGGATGACGCTGGTCGGGCGCCACTGCCGCACCAGCCTGGCCCCGGGGCCGCTGCCGCTGGAGTGCCTGCGCCCCTGGGAGAACACCCCGGTCGTGGTGGCCACCGGGTCCGACGACGCCTTCTACTCCCCGGCGCGCCTGCACGGACCGGCCCGGCGCTTCCTGGACGCCGACGTGGTCGTCATGGAGGGCGCGGGCCACCTCGCCATGAACGAGCAGCCCGAGCGGGTCGCGGAGCTGCTGCGGTCGGTGGACTGAGGGCGCGAACGGGCGCCCCGGCCCGACACGGCGGAGGGGCGGCCCCGCGCAGTGCGCGGAACCGCCCCTCCGCCGGTGCGGGGCCGGATCAGACCGCCTCGCCGGCGCGCTCCAGCTCGGCCTTGGAGGCGCGGTGGGCCAGCGACACGGCGACGATGGAGATCAGGGCCGTGAACACCAGGTAGACGGCGATCGGCACCCACGAGTCGTCGAACCGGGACAGGAGCCAGGTCGCGATCAGCGGGGCCGTGCCGCCCGCGAGGGCTGCGCCGATCTGGTAGCCCAGGGTGACGCCCGTGTACCGGACCCGGGTGGAGAAGATCTCCGAGCTCAGGGTGCCGATGGTCGCGGTCACCGGCGCCCAGAACACGCCCAGGCCGATCACGGTGGCCAGGACCAGCACGGCCACGCTGCCGGTGCCCAGCATGAGGAAGTACGGGACGGCGAACAGCGCCAGGAGGACCGCGCCGACCAGGTAGACCTTCTGGCGGCCGAAGGTGTCCGAGAGGCGGCCCGACAGCGGGATGCGCACCGTCGCGACGATCGCGCCGACGGTCACGGCGTTGAGCGCGGCCGTGTTGTCGAAGGACAGGGTGCCCGTGGCGTAGCTGACGACGAACGTGCCGAAGATGTAGAACGGCGCGGTCTCCACGACCTTGGCGCCGACGGCGACCAGCACGGCGCGCCAGTGGAAGCGGAAGGTCTCCACGACGGGCAGCTTGGCGACGTTCCCCTCCTCCTTGGCCTTCCGGAAGGACGGGGTCTCGTCGATGCCGGAGCGGATCCACAGGCCCAGGAGCACCAGCAGGACGCTGCCGACGAACGGCACCCGCCACCCCCACGCCTCGAACTGGGCCTCGGGCAGCAGGGACATGAGGGTGAGGGCGAGGCTGGCCAGCAGCATGCCCAGGGTGATGCCCATCTGCGGGACGCTGCCGAAGAAGCCGCGGCGCCCCTTGGGCGTGTACTCGTAGGCGAGCAGCAGGGCGCCGCCCCACTCGCCGCCGATGCCCATGCCCTGGACGATCCGCAGCACGACGAGGAGGACCGGGGCGAGGACGCCGATGCTGTCGTAGGTGGGCGGCAGGCCGAGGCCCATCGTCGCGCCGCCCATGAGGGAGAGCGTGATGATCAGGGTCTTCTTGCGGCCGATCCGGTCGCCGATGTGCGAGAAGACCACGGCGCCCAGCGGACGGATGAAGAACGTCAGCGAGAAGGTCAGGTACGACAGCATCAGCGAGACGAGCGGGTCGTCCGAGGGGAAGAACAGCTTGTCGAAGACCAGGGCCGCTGCGGTGCCGTAGAGGAAGAAGTCGAACCACTCGATCGTGCTGCCGGTGAGGCTCGCGACGAGGACCTTGGCCCTCGGTGGCCGTGCCTGCGTGGTGTCCGCGCTCATGTCCAGAGCTCATGCCGGGGTCGGGGATTTCGCGGGCCGACGAGGGGAGGGTCCGCGAGTATGGCCGGGATCCTAGGTCCGGGTGGCGTGCGCCACCGTTGTCAGAACGGACGACATGGGCGGGGCAGCGGTGTCGGTTCCGACAATCCGGTCCCCGGGGAGCGCCGGAGGGCGGCTCCCGTGACCGGGCGGAGACCGCACGGGAGCCGTACCGCGATGCGCCGCGCCGCGTTCAGGCCCTGAGCGTGATCGCCGCGAGGAGCCGCTGGTCGGCGTCGTCCAGGTCGAGCCCGGTCAGGGCGCAGATCCGCCGGACCCGGTGCCGGAGCGTGTTGGGGTGGACGTGCAGCCTCCCGGCCGCCGCCGTCACGTCGCCGAAGGCGTCCAGGTACGCGGACAGCGAGCGGCGCTGCTCACCGTCCAGTACGTCGAGCCGGTCGTCGCGCAGCCGGGGCATGTCGGCGAGGGTGTCGAACAGGTCGCGCAGCACCACGGAGGAGCGGACCTCATCGAACGCGGTCACGCGCCGCTCGGGGCGGTCCGCGACGACGTCGAGGGTCCGGCTGGCGACCTTCTTCAGGGAGGGCACCGCGCGCATCCTCGGGGCGGTCCCCGCCACGGCGGCCTGCACCGGCGTGCCCAGGTTGTCCCGCAGGACCGACACCAGCTCGCCGGCCCACGCGGCCGGGCTCCGGCCGGTGGTCGCGGGGAGCAGGACGTACAGCAGCCCGCAGGCGGGGACGACCAGCGCGTCCCTGCGGTAGGCGGACGCGTACACGGAGGTGATCTCCGCGGCCTGGTCCAGCAGCCAGGGGAGGTCGGCCTCCGGGCCGCGCAGGGCGAGGGCGACCACCGCGACCGGGGTGGAGGGGTCGGCCCCCAGGTGGCGGGCGAGCGCGTCGGTGTCGAAGGCGCCGGTCAGCAGGCCCACGGACAGCTCCCCGGTGTCGCGCCCCGTGCTGCGCGCCCCGCTGTTGGCGCGCATGACGTGCACCGCGGCCAGCCGTGCCGCGCCGTGCAGCACCTGGACGCTGGCGGGTGCGAGCGGGCGGTCGCCGACCTGGACCCATATGGTGCCGAGCGCGCGCTCCCCGGCCCGTACGCCCACGACGAGGCGCCGGGCGGCGCCGAGGTCGGGGCGCTCGGCGACCTGGACGACCTCTCCCGCCCAGAGGCGCTCGTTGACGCCCCACTCGCGCATGTGCGCCAGGAACGACTCGGGGCAGCCCCGGCCGAGGATGGTCTGCCTGCGCAGCTCGTCCGCGCCCTCGTCGGACGCGGAGTAGGCGAGGAACTGTCCCCCGGCGTCCTCGATGCTGACGAGGCCCCCGGTCAGTGTCGCGACCGTCCGCGCGAGCGAGAACAGGTCGCCGTGGCGGGACTCGGTCTCCTCGGCCTCCAGGACGGACCGGGCCAGGACGGCGAACTCCTCGGGGCCGACGGAGGGCTCCACGGAGAGGACGGGCAGGCCGAGGTCCGGAGGCCGGCGGCGTCGTCCCCGAGGGCGGCCACGGCGCTCGCGCCCTGGAGCCCGGCCCGCGCGGCGGGGGCGGACCCGCCGGCGGGGACGACGACCGGGGACGCGGCGGGCACGGGGACGCCCTCGCCCGCCACGACGACCGTCCGCACGAGCGCGCCGAGCCCCCGGGGAGCGGCGACGAGCCCGTGGACGGCCCCGTCGAGTGCCTCCATCAGCGCTTTGACGGTCAGGCCGGTCTTGCTCACGTTCCGCTCCGGGGGTCGATCCGCACTGGTCGGAACCATTGTGCGCCTTCGGCCGGTAAGCCCGCCGACGGGCGGTCAGGGGCGGTCGGGGCCCAGGACCTGGTCGACGGTGTGCGCGCCCACCGCGGCCAGGAGCGGGTCCTCGTTCGTGGAGGCGGCCAGGAGCGAGCCGAAGGAGACCGCCCAGGCGCGGGCGCGGTCCCAGGTGGCGGGGTCCACGGGGGAGAGGCGCTCGCGCTCGGCGCGGAACTCCGCGCGCCCGGGGGCGTCGAACATCATCCACGCCGCGGCCAGGTCCGTGGCGGGGTCTCCGGAGGCCAGGTCGCCGAAGTCCAGGACCGCGGCCAGGCCGGGCGCGCCGTCGGCGGGCGCGAGGACGTTGGCGGGGTGCAGGTCGCCGTGGATCCACACGGGCGGCCCCTGCCAGGCCGGGGCGGCCGACAGGCGCTCCCACAGGCGCAGGAGCTCGTCGGCACGGGGGACGATCCCTCCGGCCAGCCGTTCGCGGACCCGCGCGTCGCGGGAGGCCAGGGGGACGCCGCGAACCGGGTTGGCCGGTGCGTCCCCGGGGGCCGGGACGTGCATCCGGGCCGTGAAGGCGGCCAGCGGCCCGGCGAGGCGCCCCCGCTCGGCGGAGGGCAGGGAGGCGGCGACGCGGCCCTCGAACCACGGGACGACCGACCAGGGCCACGGGTACCCGCGGCCGGGCCGCCCCATCCGGACGGGCGCGGGGACGGGGAAGCCGACGCGCGCGGCGACCGTGCCGAGCCAGCGCTGCTCGTTGGCGGCCAGGACCGCCGCGCTCCCGCGCCGCGGGAGCCGCACGGCCAGGTCGTCCCCCAGGCGGAGGACCACGTTGTCCCAGCCGTGTGAGCACGGGACCAGGGGCAGGCCGGCCAGGTCCGGGTGCTGGTCCCGGAGCAGGCCGGCGACGAGTCCGGCGGTGACGGCGACCTCGGCGGGGGGAGTGCGCATGGACCCATCATCCACCGGCCCCGGCGGGGCGGGCACCCGGCGAGGGCGCCGCGGCCCGGAGGATGGTAAGCACTTCCGCCGCAGGGCGCAGGGGTGCACGCACCCCGAAAAGTCAGCGTGGCCGTGCCATGGTCCGAGCCGTCCGCTGCGCCTAGTGTTATATAGGACACATGAGTGATTCGTTCACCTTTGCAGGGGAGAGAGCATGCTCGACGCCGAGGCGACGACCCTAGGCCGACGTCGGGGCAGTGACTTCGCCCAGCTGTCCCGCCGTGTCCAGGAAGCCGGTCTGATGGAGCGGACGCCGGTGTACTTCGCCGTCCGGCTCTCCCTGATCGGGCTGTCCTTCGCCGGCGTGTGGGCGGCCTTCTTCCTCCTCGGCGACTCCTGGTGGCAGATGCTCACCGCCGTCGCCATGGCCGCCGTCTTCGGACAGGTCGGACTGGTCTCCCACGAGCTGGCCCACCTCCAGATCTTCCGCGGGCGCCGCGTCAGCGAGGCGTTCGGCAGGGTCGTGGGCAACCTCGGCATCGGGCTCGGCTACGGGTGGTGGCAGGACAAGCACACCCGGCACCACGCCAACCCCAACCACGAGGAGCTCGACCCCGACGTCCAGCCGGACATCTTCGTGTGGTCCGAGGAGCAGGCCCACGCCGCCAGGGGCGTGCCCGCCTTCCTCGGCCGCCGGCAGGCGTTCCTGTTCTACCCGCTCCTGCTCCTGGAGGGCCTCAACCTGCACGTGGGCAGCGTGCGCGCCCTGTTCCGGCCGAGCACCAAGCAGCGGGTCCTGGAGGGCGTGCTCCTCGCGGGGCACTTCGCGCTCTACCTCGGCGCGGTGTTCACGGTCCTCCAGCCCCTCCAGGCCCTCGCGTTCATCGCGGTCCAGCAGGGGCTGTTCGGGGTCTACCTCGGCTGCATCTTCGCCCCCAACCACAAGGGCATGCCCACGCTGAAGAAGGGCGAGAAGCTCGACTTCCTCCGCAAGCAGGTGCTGACCTCGCGGAACGTGCGGGGCGGCTGGTTCACCGACCTCGCCCTCGGGGGCCTCAACTACCAGATCGAGCACCACCTGTTCCCGAACATGCCCAGCCCGAACCTGCGCCGGGTCCAGCCGCTGGTGCGCGACTACTGCGCGGAGATCGGCATCCCGTACCACGAGACCGGTTTCGTGCGCTCGCACATCGAGGCGCTCACCCACATGCACAGGGCCGGGGCCCCGCTGCGCGCCGCCGCGCGGGCCTGACCGCTCAGGGGCGCTCCCCGCGCTCCCGCGCCCGGGCCGACTCGGTCCGGGCGCGCTCGGTCTCGGGCAGCGGGACCGCCCGCAGGACCTCCCCGGCCTCGTAGAAGTCGGCGGACGGCATCGCGCGCAGGGCGCTCAGGATCTCCTCGTCGCCGCCCTCGTCCAGGGCGCGGGCGACGATCCGGTCCTTGTCCGCCGGGAACTCCATCCGGTCCAGGATCTGCCGCAGCCCGCTGATACCGCGTTTGACGCCCATGTCGGTCCCCCCGGAGAGCGAGAGGGTCCGCCCGCGCCGCGCCCCGGAGGGGGCGGGGCGCGGGCGGACCCGCTGATGCACGTACTGGTGACTACCCGGCGGCGGAGCGCCCCAACCCCGGGGCCCGCCGGCCGCGACCGGCCGGGGAGCCGGGACGGCGCCCCGCCAGGGGCGCCGCGTGTCCCCGCGGACCGGCGCGGGGCCCGGCGCCGCTCAGCCCTGACGGAGCCGGGGCATGACCTGCTCCCCGAACGCGGCCAGGTCGGCGTGGTAGTCCGGGAAGATGAGCATGAGGCCGTCCAGTTCGGCGTACTCGACCATCTCGCGGATCCGGCCGGCCACCGTCTCCGGCGACCCGGTCACGAACGGGGTCTGGAACGCCTCGTCCTCCGGGCGCTCGGAGGTCAGCGACAGGGCCCTGTCCAGGGGCAGGCCCCAGGAGAGCTTCATGTTGACGATCGCGTCCACGTCCGCGCCCCGGCCGTACCTCAGCCGGCGCTCCTCGGCCGCGGCGTCGGTCTCGTCCATGATGACGGTGAGCATCGAGTAGGTCCGGATGCTCCGGCCCCGCTTGTCGGCCCGCGCCTTCACGTCGAGGCTGGCCTCGCGCAGGCCGGGCAGGTCCTGCGCGGTCAGGAACGAGCCGTCGCAGTGCCGGGCCTGGAAGTCGAGCCCCGTGTCGGAGCGCCCCGCGCTGATGAGCGTGGGCGCGGGGTCGGGGTGCGGCCTGGAGCGGCAGTCGTCGAGCTGGAAGAACTCGCCGTCGTGGGTGACGGAGTCCTCCGTCCACAGGCGTCTGAGGACGGTGGCCCACTCCTCCGTGTACCGGTACCGGTCGGCGTGGCCGAGGTCGTCCCGCCACAGGCCCATCTGCGCGAACTCGTCGGCGTAGGACCCCACGACGATGTTCATCCCGGCCCGCCCCCCGCTCACCTGCTGGAGGGTGGTGTACATCTTCGCGGCCAGGGCCGGGTGGAACAGGTTCGTGTGGACGGTCGCCCACACCTTGACGCGCTCGGTCGCCTCGGCGAGTCCCGACATCATCGTCATGGACTCCAGGGTGCGCCCCCAGTGGTCGGTGGCCCCGTCGTACCCGCGCCACTTGCCCATGGACATGACGAAGTCGAGCCCGTGGGCCTCGGCGAGGATCGCGGCCTTCTTGTTGTACTCGTACGTGG
Organism: Nocardiopsis sp. NPDC055824; assembly: GCF_053616335.1. Lineage (NCBI taxonomy): Bacteria > Bacillati > Actinomycetota > Actinomycetes > Streptosporangiales > Nocardiopsidaceae > Nocardiopsis > Nocardiopsis sp. NPDC055824. Next base: position 149 of record NZ_JBSHDN010000033.1, on the reverse strand, counting down.
CCTGCGGATGCGGTGCCGTCTCCGACACGATCCAGCCTCCGTTACCGATGGGCAGGAAGATCCCGTACTCGGTGTCGGCGGTCGGGGCGCCGCCTGGTGCTGCCATCCTGTGGGCTCCTAGTTCTCTGGCGGCGCGTCGTCGCGCCGCC
>NZ_JBSHDN010000032.1:0-43439 GCF_053616335.1 Nocardiopsis sp. NPDC055824 | reverse complement strand
GCGGGCGCGATCGTGTCGGGTTCGGCGGGCACGGCCGCGGCCAAGCAGGAGGCCCTGGAGGCCGCCGGCGTCAAGGTCGGCAAGACCCCCAGCGAAGCGGCCCGCCTCGTGCGCGCCGTCCTCGGCGGAACCCACGGCGGAGAGGAGGCGGGCGCCCTCTCCACGGCGGCGCCCACGGCCCCATGACGACGATGCCCAAGCCCGGCACCTCCTGGGCCGCACTGTACGCCCGCTGCCGGGAGGCCGCCCCGGAGGCCTTCGGCCCGGACCGCGTCCACAACCACTGGGGCGGGCGGTGGCGCCCCGACGGCGAGCCCCGGGCCTCCTACTCGCCCGTGGACGGTTCGCGGACCGCGGACCTGCCCATGCTGGACGGCGCCACCGCGGCCCTCGCCGTGGCCGGGGCCGCCGCCGGGCACCGCGCGTGGGCCGCACTCCCCCTCGCGGAGAGGCAGGCACGGGTGCGCGCCGCGGTCCGCGCCTGGGAACGGCACCGCGACACCCTCGCCCTCGCCCTCGTGTGGGAGATCGGCAAGCCCTGGCGGCTGGCCCGCCAGGACGTGGACCGGGCGATCTCCGGGGTGGAGTGGTACCTGGACGGCATCGGGCCCATGCTCGACGGCCGCCTCCCCCTGGACGGCCCCGTCAGCAACATCGCGAGCTGGAACTACCCGATGAGCGTGCTCGCGCACGCGATGTGCGTCCAGGCGCTCGCGGGCAACGGGGTGATCGCCAAGACGCCCACCGACGGCGGGCTGGTCTGCCTGACCCTCGCCGTGGCCCTCGCGGTCCGGGAGGGGCTGCCGTTCACCCTCGTCAGCGGGGGCGGGCGCGAGCTGTCCCCGGCGCTGGTGAAGGGGCCCGAGATCGGCTGCGTGTCCTTCGTCGGAGGCCGGGACGCCGGCGGCCGGGTGGCGGCCGACGTCGCCGACCTGGGGCGGCCGCACGTCCTGGAACAGGAGGGGCTGAACTGCTGGGGAGTGTGGGAGTTCAGCGACTGGGAGACCCTCTCCGGCCAGATCCGCAAGACCTTCGACTACGCCAAGCAGCGCTGCACCGCCTACCCGCGGTTCGTCGTGCAGCGGTCCCGCTTCGACGCGTTCCTCGACGCCTACCTCACCGCGGTCCGCGGCGTCCGTTTCGGCCACCCGCTCGCCGTGGAGTCCCCCGACGACGACCTGCCGGAGCTGGACTTCGGCCCCCTCGTCAACGCGGCCAAGGCCAAGGAGCTCACCGACCGCGTCGCCGAGGCCGTCGCGGGCGGGGCCGTGCCCCTCTACCGCGGCGGACTGGACGACGCCCTCCTGCTCCCGGGCCAGAACACGGACGCCTACGTGGCGCCGGTGGCCCTCCTGGAGCCGCCGCGCTCCTCACCGCTGTTCCACGCCGAGCCCTTCGGCCCGGTCGACTCGATCGTGCTGGTGGACACCGAGGCCGAACTCCTGGCCGGGATGAACGCCAGCAACGGGGCCCTGGTCGCCACGGTCTCCTGCGACGACCCCGACACCGCCTCGCGCCTGGCCGGGGGCGTGCGCGCCTTCAAGGTCGGCGTCAACCGGCCGCGCTCGCGCGGCGACCGCGACGAGCTGTTCGGCGGCTGGGGCGACTCCTGGCGGGGCGCCTTCGTCGGCGGGGAGCTCCTCGTCCACGCGGTCACCCGGGGGCCCGCCGCCGAGCGCCTGCCCGGCAACTTCCCGCACTACACGCTGCGCCCCGAGGGGCGCGTCTGACCGGCGGGGGACCCGGGACGGGTCCGGTGCGCGGGGCCGGGACACGGCTCCCGGCGCACCGGGCCCGGCACGGCCGCTCCCGCGGCCGGCCGGAGGATCCGGACCGGTCGCGGGGGCACGTCCGGGGTGTCCGGGCGCCGCTCCGAGCGGCGGTGCGGACACGGGGCCGGGTGTCGGGGGCGGTCGGTGCAGGGGGCTGGAGCGCGCCGACCGCCCCCGCGTCTACTGACCCGAACTGCGGACGCCTCCCGTGGCCGCCGAGGGCGCGCTGAGCGCCTTCTTCAGGAGGATCCGATGCCTTCCGGCGTAGACGTTCATGGAGGTGCCCCTGAGGAACCCGGCGAGCGTGATGCCCGCCTCCTCGGCCAGGTCGACGGCCAGGGACGAGGGCGCGGAGACGGCCGCCATCATCGGGACGCCGGCCATCCAGGCCTTCTGCACCAGCTCGAAGGAGGCGCGGCCCGAGAGCATCAGCACCGTGCCCTCCAGCGGCAGCCGGCCGGAGCGCAGCGCCCAGCCGACCAGCTTGTCGACCGCGTTGTGGCGGCCCACGTCCTCGCGCAGGGCGAGGAGTTCGCCCTCCGCGGTGAACAGCCCGGCGGCGTGCAGCCCGCCCGTGCGGTCGAACACCCGCTGCGCCTCGCGCAGGCGGTCGGGCAGGGCCGTCAGGGTGTCCGCGCCGATCCGGGCCCCGTCCTCCGCGACCTGCCACCTGGCCTGGGTGCGGACGGCGTCCAGGCTGGCCTTGCCGCACAGGCCGCAGGAGGACGTGGTGTAGAAGTTGCGCTCCAGCGACGTGTCCGGGCGGGGGACGCCCGGGGCCAGGGACACGTCGAGCACGTTGTAGGTGTTGGAGCCGTCCTCGGTCGCGCCCGCGCAGTAGCGGATCGCGGTGATCTCCTCGGCCCGCGAGACCACGCCCTCGCTCACGAGGAACCCGGCGGCCAGGTCGAAGTCGTCGCCGGGCGTGCGCATGGTGACGCTCAGCGGCTCACCGTCCAGCCTGATCTCCAGCGGCTCCTCCACGACGAACGTGTCCACGCGCTCGGTCGCGGACCCGTCCTTGATCCGGAGCACCTTCCCCCGGACAGTGACCCGTCCCATCTCCGCCCCACCGCCTTCCGGTGTCCTGCCGTCCCCGGTTCTACACGATATGTCCGGGATTCTCATCCTCGTGGTTCCGCGCGGGGCGGAACGGTTCAGGAACCGCCGCCGCCGGCGCCACTGCCTTTGCCGTCGCCGCCGCGGCGCTGCACGTGCTGGAAGCCGAACCGTCCCTTGATGCACAGGTTCCCGTGGGTCACGGGGTTGTCGTGCGGGGACGTGACCTTCACGATCTCGTTGTCCTGCACGTGCAGCGTAACGTTGCAGCCGACCCCGCAGTACGTGCAGATCGTGGTGGTCTCGGTCTGTTTGTCCTCGTCCCAGGTCCCCGCTTGGCGCATGTCGAACTCGGTGCCGAAGGAGAGGGCCCCGGTGGGGCAGACCTCGATGCAGTTCCCGCAGTACACGCAGGCCGAGTCGGGCAGGGTGACGTCGTGCTCGGTGGAGATGCGGGCGTCGAACCCGCGCCCGGCCACCCCGATCGCGAAGGTGTTCTGCCACTGGTCCCCGCAGGCGTCGACGCACTTGTAGCACATGATGCACTTGGAGTAGTCGCGCACGTACAGGTCGTTGTCGATCTTCGCGGGCTGCTCGACCGTCGCCGCGACCGAGCCGTCGCCGGGCTCGTGCTCGCCGGAGCGCCGGGCGTCGCGCACGCCGAGCGCGGCGGCCTCGGCGCGCGGGCCGAACCTGTCGGGCTCCGCCTCGTAGCGCTCCATCCACTCGGCGACCTTCGGGGTGGTGGACAGGTCCACGGAGGAGCCGAGCAGCTCCAGGACCAGCTTGCGGCTGTGGCGCACCCGCTCGGAGTCGGTCGCCACGGACATGCCGGGCTCCAGCTTGCGCGAGCAGGCGGGGGCGAGCGTGCGCGCGCCCTCCACCTCCACCACGCACACGCGGCAGGCGTTCCTGGGCGTGAGGGTGTCGCCGTGGCAGAGGGTGGGGATCTCGGTGCCGCGCTCGGCGCACGCCTCCAGGACGGTGGTGCCCTCGGGCACACGGACCTGCTCTCCGTCGATGGTCGCGTCGATCAGCCGCCTGGGCGGGGCCAGGAGTACGGGGACGGTCATCGGGCCTCCTCGGTTGCCGCCCGGTCGCCCGCGGCGGTGCTCTGCTGGATGTCGTCGGAGGCGGCCCGGTCGGGGCCGCCGAACAGGTCGAGCCGGTCGATCGCCGACTCCACGGCGTTCCAGGCCGTCTGCCCCAGTCCGCAGATCGAGGCGTCCTTCATCGCACGGCCGACCTCGCGGAGCAGGGGGACCTCGGCGGCCGCGTCTGCCCCCGCGCTGATCCGCAGCAGCGACTCCTCCTGGCGCACCGTACCGACACGGCAGGGGACGCACTGGCCGCAGGACTCGTCGCGGAAGAAGGCCGCCACCCGGACCAGGGTCGCGACCAGGTCGGCGGTGTCGTCCAGGACCAGGACCACGCCCGAGCCCAGGGTCGTCCCGGCCGCGCGGGCGCCCTCGAAGGTCAGGGGGATGTCGAGTTCGTCGCCGCGGACGAACGCCCCGGCCGCCCCGCCGAGCAGGACCGCCTGGACGGTGCGGCCCTCCGGCATGCCCCCGGCCGCCTCGATGAGGTCGCGCAGGGTGGCCCCGAACGGCAGCTCGTACAGCCCGGGGCGGCGCACGCCGCCGGACAGGCAGAACAGCTTGGGTCCCGTGGACCCGCCCGTGCCGACGGCCGCGTAGGCGGGGCCGCCCATCAGCATGATCGGCAGGACGTTGACCAGCGTCTCGACGTTGTTCACGGCGGTGGGCTTGCCGAACAGGCCCTTCTCCACGGGGAAGGGCGGCTTGGTGCGGGGCTCGCCCCGGTAGCCCTCGATGGAGCCGAAGATCGCGGTCTCCTCGCCGCAGATGTAGGCCCCGGCGCCCCGCCGGATCTCGATGTCGAAGGCGAACCCCGAGCCCAGGACGTCCGGCCCGAGGAGTCCGCGCTCCCGTGCGAGCGCGACGGCGTTCTCCAGGTGCCGCAGCGCGCGGGGGTACTCCCCCCGGATGTACAGGAACCCGAGCCGCGCCCCGACGGCGTAGCCGGCGATCGTCATCGCCTCGATGACGGAGAAGGGGTCGCCCTCCATCAGGACGCGGTCCTTGAAGGTGCCCGGCTCGCTCTCGTCGGCGTTGCACACCAGGTAGTGCGGGCCGTCCGGCTGCTGGGCGGTGGCCTGCCACTTGCGGCCGGTGGGGAAGGCGGCTCCGCCCCGGCCGACCAGGCCGGAGTCGGAGACCTCCCGGATCACGCCGGCCGGGCCGAGCCGCAGCGCCCGGCGCAGTGCCGCGTAGCCGCCGGCGGCGCGGTAGTCGTCCAGGCTGAGGGGGTCGACGGTACCGACGCGCCGGAGGAGCACGTGGCCGGGCGACCCGGCGTCGGGGACCGCCGCCGAGGGGGCGGGCTCCGGGGCGGCGCCGGGCAGGGGATCGGCGCCGAAGGTGGTGGGGGAGGGGGCGCCGTGTCCGTTCGCGGAGACCGGTGCGGCGGAGCCGGGGGAGGCGTCCCCCGCCAGCGCGTCCAGGTCCCCGGGGGCGGCGGGCGCGGCGACGGCGTACCGTGCCGGGGCGCCGGCCTCGAGGGCCAGGGCGGCGGGCGCGCGTTCGCACATGCCGAGGCAGGGGCTCTCGTGCCAGGTGGTGTCGCCGTCGTGTCCGCCGGGCGGGCCGAGGCGTTCGGCGAGCCGGTCGCGCAGGCCGGACGACCCGGCCGCCGCGCAGGCGATGTCGGTGCACAGGTGCACGACCCGGCGGGGGCGCTTGCGCAGGGAGAACATCGCGTAGAAGGAGGCGACGGCGTAGGCCTCCGCCGGCGGGACGGTGAGCCGTCGGCAGATGTGGTCCAGGGCGGGCCTGCTGATCCAGCCCACCCGGTCGTTGACCGCGTGGAGGGCGGGCATGAGCAGGTCGCGTCTGTCCCGGGCGGTGTGGCCTCCCCGCGCGTAGCGCAGGTCGACGTCCTGGCGGGCGCCGCCGTCCCAACCGGATTCGGGGGGACCGAGCACGCTGTCGACGGCTTCGCGCTCGACGGCGGTGGGCGCCTCGTCCAGGAATCGCAGGTCCACGTCTGTGTCACCTCAATCTCGTGTAATCCAGATCACAGGATTTTGTATACAGAGGACAGTATGATGCTGGTTATCGGGTTGACAACCCCCGTACGCGCCAAGATCGCGTAAGGAGACCCGGCCCCCGGGGCGCGCGCCCGAACGCGTCGCCCAGGGAGGGGACCGCGCCGTCGCCGCAGGGGGCTGGGGCGACGGCGCGGTCCGCCGTCCGCGCACGTCAGGGCGCCGGCGCCGCACTGCCGGCGTGTTCCTCCACCCTCTCGATCCGCACCGCCGCGGCCTTGTACTCGGCCGTCCCCGCGATCGGGTCGGTGGCGTCGATGGTCAGCAGCTGGGTGTCCACCTGGTGGGGGAAGTGGAACGTCATGAACACCAACCCCTGCCGCATCGCCTCCGTGACGGAGACGGGGACGAGGACGGAGCCCCGGCGCGAGGTCACCCGCACCGTCTCGCCGTCGGCGACGCCGAGCTTGGCCGCGTCCTCGGGCGAGAGGTCCAGCAGCTCGCCCCGGCGCAGCGGCGACGAGAAGCCGCCGGTCTGCACCCCGGTGTTGTAGTCGTCCAGGCGCCGCCCCGTCGTCAGCCGGAACGGGAAGTCCTCGTCGAGCAGGTCGACCGGCGGGGAGTGGCCCACGATCCCGAACGGGGCGGGTTCGCCGCGCTCGGCGGGGTCCTCCGACCACAGGCGCGAGTGCAGGTAGCTCGGCTCCAGGGCGTCCTCGGAGTAGGAGGGCCACTGGATGCCGTGCAGCTCGGCCAGGCGCGCGTAGCTCATGCCCCGGTGCATGGGGGAGAGGGAGCGGACCTCGTTCCAGATCTCCTCGGCCGAGGGCCGGGACCAGTCGACGCCGAGGCGGGTCGCGAGGTCGCACATGATCTCGATGTCGTCGCGGGCGCCCTCCGGCGGGTCCAGGGCCTTGCGGACCAGCTGCACGCGGCGCTCGCTGTTGGTGAAGGTGCCGTCGGACTCGCACCAGGAGGCGCTCGCGGGGAGCACCACGTCGGCGAGCTCGGCGGTGCGGGTCAGGAAGATGTCCTGCACCACCAGGTGGTCCAGGCTGCGCAGGCGGCGGGTGGTCTTCTCGGTCTCGGGCTCGGACTGGACCGGGTTCTCGCCGATCACGTAGAGCGTCCTGAGCTCCCGCTCGTCCATCGCCTCGAACATCTGGGTCAGGGTCTTGCCCTTGGTGCCCTGGATCTCGCGGCCCCACGCGGCCTCGAAGGGCGCGCGCGCCTCCGGGTCCAGGATGTCCTGGAACCCGGCCAGCCGGTCGGGGATGGCGCCCATGTCGCCGCCGCCCTGCACGTTGTTCTGGCCGCGCAGCGGGTTGAGCCCCGAGCCGTGCCGTCCCACGTGCCCGGTAAGCAGGGCCAGGTTGATGAGCGAGCGGACGTTGTCGGTGGCGTTGTGGTGCTCGGTGATGCCGAGCGTCCAGCACATCTGGGCGCGCTCGGCCCGGGCGTAGGCGTGCGCCAGCTCGCGGATGGCCTCGGCGGGCACGCCGGTCTCGGCCTCGGCGGCGGCGAGCGTCCAGGGCTCGACCAGCGCGCGGTACTCGTCGAACCCGCTCGTGGCGCGCCGGACGAAGGTGTCGTTGGCCAGGCCCGCGTGCAGGATCTCGCGTCCGATCGCGTGCGCGAGCGGGATGTCGGTGCCCACGTTCAGTCCGAGCCAGCGGTCGGCCCACTCGGCGGTCGAGGTGCGCCGGGGGTCGACGACGAACAGGCGCGCGCCGTTGCGCACGCCCTTGAGCACGTGCTGGAAGAAGATGGGGTGGGCGAAGCGCGGGTTGCCCCCCCAGATCACGATGAGGTCGGTGTCCTCGACCTCGGCGTAGGAGGAGGTCCCCCCGCCCGAGCCGAAGGCCGCGGCCAGGCCGGCGACGCTGGGCGCGTGGCAGGTGCGGTTGCAGGAGTCGACGTTGTTGGTGCCGACGACGACGCGGGTGAACTTCTGCGCCATGAAGTTCATCTCGTTGGTCGCCCGCGCGCAGGAGAGCATGCCGAAGGAGTCGGGCCCGTGCTCGTCCACGCCGCGCCGGAACCCGGCGGCCGCGCGGTCGAGGGCCTCCTCCCAGGAGGCCGGGCGCAGTTCGCCGCCGTCGCGGACGAGGGGGCGGGTGAGTCGGTCGTAGGGAGCGGAGAAATCGTCGGATCGCATGTGGCCTCGCTTGGTGGTCGTGGCCGGATTCGCCTGGTCCGACGGCGCCCGTGGCGCCTGACGGGGATACTGCATACAGTATTTAGCGATCATGAGTCATGGGTCAAGACCGGGCGGCCGGCGCGGGTGCGGGGGGAGCCGGGGGTCCGGGGGCGTCGAGCATCCGGTCGTTGAGCAGCCCGGCCACGGCGTCCACCGCCCGGAGGGCCGGGGCGGGGGTGCCGGTCAGGTCGGCCAGCTCCACCACGGCGGACAGGATGACGTCCAGTTCCATGGGCCGCCCGCGCTCCAGGTCGTGCAGGGTCGAGGTGCGGTGGTCCCCGGCGCGCTCGGCCCCGGCCAGGCGGCGGTCGATGGAGACGGCGGGGTGCACGCCGAGCCGCGCCGCGACCTCCAGGGTCTCGGCCATCATGGTGCGCGCCATCTCCCGGGTCGAGCGGTTCCGGCAGATCTGCGCCATGGTGGAGCGGGTCAGCGCGCTCAGCGGGTTGAAGACGATGTTGCCCATCAGCTTCACCCAGATGTCCTCGCGCAGGTCCTGCTCGATCGGGCACTTGAGGCCGCCCGCCTCCATCGCGGCCTGGAAGTCGCGGCAGCGCGCGGAGGAGGACCGGTCCGGCTCGCCGATGGAGAACCGGGTCCCCTCCATGTGCCGGATCACCCCCGGGCCCGCGAGCTCGGTGGCCGCGTAGACCACGCACCCGACCGCGCGCTCGACCGGGATCGTCCGGCTGACCGCTCCCCCCGGGTCCACGCTCTCGATGCGGTGTCCCGCGAGGGGGCCCTCGACCCCGTGGAAGTACCACCACGGGATGCCGTTCTGGGCGGCGACGACCATGGTGGAGGGGCCCATCAGGGGGCGCAGCATCGGGCCGCAGCCCGCGTAGTGCTGGGCCTTCAGGCCGAGGAGGACGGCGTCGACGGGGCCGACCTCGGACGGGTCGTCGGTGGCGTGCGGGTGCGCGGTGAAGTCGCCGCGCGCGCTGAGCACGCGGACGCCCCGCTCCCGCAGGGCCTCCAGGTGGGCGCCGCGGGCGATGAGGTGGACGTCGGCCCCGCCCCTGTGGAGTGCGGCGCCCGCGTAGGCGCCGATCGCTCCGGCGCCGAGTACGGCGATTCGCATGAGGACTCCCTTCCTTTCACATACTGTATACAGTATGCTCCGAGATATCGTTCTCCACATGTCGGTAGGGAGAGAAGGAATGCCCGACCAGGGTTCCCCGGAAACTTCTCCGCTTCTTCACGTCGGAGACCACCCGCGACCCCCGCTGCCCTGGACCGCTGCGCGGGAGCTGGCGCGGGTGACCGGTGCCGAGGGTGGCACGCCCATGGCCGAGGAGCCGCTCGCCGGCGCCCTCGGCGCCACCCTCGGCGCCGACCTCGTCGCGGCGGTCGACGTCCCCGCGCTCGACAGCGCCGCCATGGACGGGTACGCGGTGTCCGGGGAGGGCCCCTGGTCGGTCCTCGGGCGCTCGCTCGCGGGGCGGCGGTGCCCGGTCGTCCGGCTGGGGGGCGGTGAGGCAGTGGAGGTCGCCACCGGCGCCGTCCTGCCGGACGGCACCACGGCGGTCCTGCCGCGCGAGCTGGCGACGGAGTCCTCCGGCGCCGTGCGCGGCGGGATCGGCGAGGGGCGGCACATCCGCCGCCGGGGCGAGACCACGGCGGCGGGAACGCCGGTCGCCCGCCGGGGTAGCCCCGTCACCCCCGCCCTCCTGGGGCTCGCCGCGAGCCTGGGCCGCGACACCCTGCCCGTGGTCCGGCCCCTCGTGCGGGTCCTGGTCACGGGGGACGAGGTCGTGGTCGAGGGGGCGCCGCGCCCCGGGGCGGTGCGGGACGCGATCGGTCCCGTGCTGCCCGGGCTCGTCGCCTGGGCCGGGGGCGCCTGCGCCCCCGCGGTGCGGGTCCCCGACCGGGGCCGGGACCTGGCGCGGGCGCTCGGCGTCGCAGGGCCGGCCGAGGTCGTCGCGGTCTGCGGCTCCTCCTCGGCCGGCCCGGCCGACCACCTGCGCCCGGTCCTGGCCCGGCTGGGCGCCAGGGTCGTCGTCGACGGCGTCGCCTGCCGCCCCGGCCATCCGCAGCTGCTGGCCGTCCTGCCCTCCGGGACCGTGGTCGTGGGGCTGCCGGGGAACCCCGGCGCGGCCCTGGCCGCCGCCCTCACCCTGCTGGTTCCGGTGCTCAGCGGCCGTGCGGACCGGCGGGACCCCGCGCACGCCGGCCGGCGGATCGGGCTCATCGGCCCGACCGGCCCGCACCCGTCCGACACCCGTCTGGTGCCGGTGCGCGTGAGCCAGGACCTGGCGGTGGAGCTGCCCGTCTCGGGCTCCGCCGACCTGAGGGGCGCCGCCACGGCGGACGCCCTCGCCGTGGTCCCGCCCTCGCGCGTCCCGGGGCGCGTCCCCGGAAGGGTCGAGCTCGTGGAGGTTCCGACGTGACCCACGCACGTCCTGCGTTTTGTACACTGTCTACAAAGACCGCGCACCAGGATTCCGGAGATTCCCTATGGCCTCGCAGGGGTTGAACACCGTCGCAGGACGGATCCAGCGTCCCGTACCGCTGCGCGAAGCCGTGTACGAGGCCATCCTGGACCTGATCACCACCCGGGCGCTCTCACCCGGCCACCACCTGGTCGAGACGGAGCTGGCCCAGACCCTGGGCGTCTCGCGCCAGCCCGTCCGCGAGGCGATGCAGCGGCTCAGCAACGAGGGGTGGGTGGACCTGCGCCCCGGCTACGGGGCGTTCGTGCACACGCCCACCGAGAGCGAGGCCGACCAGCTCCTGGCGGTCCGCGCGCTGCTGGAGACCGAGTCGGCCCGCCTGGCCGCCGCCAACGCCTCGCCCGAACAGGTCGGCCACCTGCGCGACCTGGTCGCCGCCGGGCGCGCGGCGACCGAGCTCGCCGACACCGACGCGGTGGTCCAGGCCAACGCCGACTTCCACCGCACCGTCACCGAGGCCTCGGGCAACCGGGTGCTCGCCGAACTGGCCGCCCAGGTGGACCGGCGGGTCCGCTGGTACTACGCCCCGGTCGCCCGCATCCGCGGCGCCGCCTCCTGGGACGAGCACGCCAGCCTCGTCGACGTCATCGAGGCGGGGGACGCCGACCAGGCCCTCAGACTGATGAGCGAGCACACCGAGCGCACCCGGCGCACCTACCACGAGCGCGTGGACGGCGACGGCTCCTGAGTCCCCGCGGCGGGGTCGCGGCGGCTCAGTCCGCCGCGACCCGGTACGCGCTCCCGTCGGCCTCGCGCGTCAGGTACCCCTCCTCCACCAGGTACCTGCGCATCGAGGACGGGTCGTCGAAGCAGGTGCGGATCGCCGTGTTCACCTGCTTCTCGGTGTAGACCACCCCGGGCGCGAAGAGCCGCCCCGCGATCCGCGCGAAGACCCCTCGGCGCAGCTCGCGCCGGACGGGCAGGGCGGTCAGCCGTCCCTGGTGGAACAGCGCGTCCACGGGGTCGCGCCCGGCGGGGGCGTTCTCCTCCAGGGCGGCCGCGAACACCCCGGGCACGCACACCACGCGCCCGCCCTCCTCCCTCACGAGGCCGGCGTCCGCCAACCGGCGCAGGTGCCGTACGGCCGCGGAGCCGCCCGCGCGGAGGTCCTCCGGGGCGGCGCCGCCGGCGCCCGCCGCGACCACGCGGGCGTAGAGCGCGAGCCGGTCGGGGTCGGCGAGGGACGAGACGATCTGGGCGGGGTGCGGCACGGTGCTCCTCCTGGCATGGGTTGTCCGCACCCATGAGACCGGAGGGGACGGGCGCCCCGCCAGCGGTTTTCAGCGCCCGGCGAGCAGCCGCTCCACCACCCTGGCCACCCCGTCCTCGGTGCTCGCCGGGGCGACGCCCAGGCCCAGGGCGGGATCGAGCAGGTCCGGGTGCCCGTCGGCCATGGCGTAGCCCATACCGGCCCAGGACAGCGCGGCCAGGTCGTTGGGCATGTCGCCGAAGGCCGCGACCTCCTCCGCGGCCACCCCCCACCGCTCGCAGACCAGTGCCAGGGTGGTGCCCTTGTTGACCCCGGACGCGCTCAGCTCCAGCAGTCCGTGCCCGCCCGAGTAGGTGACCTCCACCAGCGATCCGACCGTCTCCACGGCCGCCTCGTGCAGGAGGTGGACCGGGGTGCCGCCGGAGCGCACCAGCAGCTTGGCGATCGGGGAGGTGCGCTCCAGGAGCTCCTCGGCGGAGTCCAGGACCCCGCTCACCCAGTCGCGGTGCGCCCACGGTTCGAGCAGGTAGCCGGGCTCGTGGAAGAAGCCGGTACCCGTCTCCACGCCGAAGCCGAGGTCGGGCAGCGCGCCGCGCAGCTTCTCGACCACGGTGCCCGCCGTCTCCGGGGACAGGGCGCGTACGAGGGGCTCCTCGTCGGGGAGGTGGGCGAGCGCGCCGTTGCCGCAGAGGACGGCGGCGGAGGTGAACTGGGAGGAGATGTGCCACGTCTCCCGGGGCGGGCGGGCCGTGGAGACGACCACCCTCACCCCCGCGTCGGCGGCCGCCGCCAGCGCTTGTCGGTTGCGGGCGGAGACGAGGCCTCCGGAGCCCAGGAGAGTGCCGTCGAGGTCGGTCGCGATGACCCGGGGAAAGACCATGTGTCGCATTATGTCTGTCTCCGGTGACGGTTTGAAGTGGCGCCGTCCGGGCCCGGTGCGGGCGGCGCCGCGGCCGGGAGGACCGCCGGGACGCGTTCCACGACGCCGCCCCGGAAGACGTCGTAGAGGTCGAGGGTCTCCAGGTGCACGTAGCCGATGTGGCAGTCGCAGCTGGTCAGAGGGCAGGGGGACGGTCCGGGGTCCAGGGCGAACGACCCGTCGTAGAGGTTGCCCATCGGGGTGTCCACGAAGTGGCATCGGCGCACCCCGCCGTCGGCGTCCACGGACAGCACACTGTCACCCGTGCGGCAGGGCCGTCCGAGGCTCGGGTGGGGGTGCCGGCTGTAGTGGAAGTGCGGGTCCAGGGCCTGCCACTCCGCGGCCTCCCCGTCGGTGTAGGTCCGGCCCTCGGCGGCGTTGACCCACAGGTACACGTCACCGGGCAGGTCGGCCCGCATCCTCCGGGCCGCCTCCAGGTGGTCGGGCTCGCCGACCACGCCGACGCTGAACCGCACCCCCGCGGCGGCCAGCTCCCGGGCCTTGGCGAGGAAGCGCTCGTGGGACACCTGGCCGGGGTGGTAGGTGGTCCACAGCGCGGTGGACGACAGGTCGCAGTCGGCCAGCCAGCCCAGTCGGCCGCTCAGGTTGGTCTGGATCGCCACCCTCTCCACGTGGGGCAGGCGGCTGAGCCGGACGATCGCGGTCCGGTACCAGGAGCGCACCAGCCCCTCGCCCCAGGGGGTGAACAGCACCGAGACCCGGGTTCCCGGGTTCTCGGCGGGGCGGTCGGCCACCCAGTCGGCGAACCGCTCCAGGGCGGCCCGGTCCGCGCGCAGGGTCCCGGGGTCGTCGCGCCGCTTGGCGAAGGGGCAGTACGGGCAGTCGTAGTCGCAGCTGGCCAGCGGCCCCCGGTAGAGGAGGGTGAGGTGCGGGGGGAGCTCCGGCGCGGGGCGCGCCCGGTCGGGGGCGCCCGGGGCGCGGGGCGCGGGGGACAGGGCCCCGTGGATCCCCGGCCAGGGGAGCGGTGTCACCCGCGGGGGCGCGGCCGGGGCGGGGGGACGCTCCGACCCGGCCGCGGCGGGGCACGCGGCCGGGTCGGAGGCGCGGGCGGGGGGAGCCCCGTGGTCCGCGGCGGGTTCCACGGCGCTCACCGGGCCTCGTACTCGGCCATCAGCGCCGACACCCGGGCGGAGAAGGCCATCGGCCCGACGGCGTCGGAGTGCGCGAGGCCCTCCGGGCTCAGCCGCACCGTGCCCGGACCGCCGTCCGGTTCCAGCCAGCCGCGCGCGCCGAGCGCGGCGAACAGCTCCGGGAAGTCCTCCGCGGGGTGGCCGCCGAACCGCTCCGCGTAGGCGGCGGCGTCCATGCCCTCGGCCCGCAGCAGAGACTGGACGAGGTGGCGGCGCCGGCGCTCCCCGTCGTCCAGCAGGAACCCCACCTCCGCGTGCGCGAAGTCCCCCGCGCCGCGTCCCACGTAGTCCGCGATGATCGACCGCACGTGGCCCACCCCCACCGCGTAGTCGAACGAGTAGTGGGCGGACGCCGTGTACGACCGCGCCCCGCACCCGAGCCCGACCATGCCGTCGGTCTGGCAGCAGTGGTCCGGCACGTCCGCGCCGGTGGCGGGCGCGTCCGCGCGCCGGAACATGCGCATGGACACCTGCTCGTAGCCGCGTTCCAGCAGGTGGTCGCGCCCCTGCCGGTACAGGCCCAGCCGGTGGTCGTCCCAGTCCCGGGCGCGGCGGCCCAGGCCGGTGAGAGGCCGCACGTACAGGGGGTAGAGGTAGACCTCCTCCGGGGCCCATTCCAGCGCCGTGTCCAGGGAGTACGCCCACGTGCGGGCGTCCTGCCGGTCGATCCCGTAGATGAGGTCGAGGTTGAGGTCGGCGGAGGTGTGCCCGCGCACGGCCGCCAGGGCCCGGTCCACCTCGGCGCGTTTTTGCGGACGCCCCGCGGCGTGGGCCTCGGAGTCGAGGAAGCTCTGCACGCCCATGCTGATCCGGGTCAGGCCGCGCGCCTGGAGCACGTCCAGCCGGTCGGGCGTGGCCGTGGCGGGGGAGGTCTCCACCGAGACCGGTGTCCGGGAGAGGTCCACCCCGAACGCGCGTTCGGTCAGGTCGTAGACCCGGACGAGTTCGTCCGCGGTCAGGTAGGTGGGCGTCCCCCCGCCCAGGGCGGCGCGCGCGAACCGGAACCCGTCGGGCAGCACCGCGGCCACCTCCCCGGCCTGGCGCTCCATCGCGTCCAGGTACGCGGTGACCTGCTCGGCCGGGGGCGTGGACCGCGTGAACAGGTTGCAGAACCCGCAGCGCATCTCGCAGAACGGGATGTGCGCGTACAGGGACAGCGCGCTCACGTCCTCGTCCCGCCACAGGTCGGCCAGCGGCGGGCGGTCCGCGAAGGGCCGGTAGGCGCTCTTGTGCGGATAGGCGTACACGTACGACCGGTACGGGGAGTCCTCGCGCACGGGTTCCGGGCGCGGCACGGGGGTGACGGTCACGGGGTCGCCTCCTC
This sequence comes from Nocardiopsis sp. NPDC055824, assembly GCF_053616335.1. Taxonomy (NCBI): domain Bacteria; kingdom Bacillati; phylum Actinomycetota; class Actinomycetes; order Streptosporangiales; family Nocardiopsidaceae; genus Nocardiopsis; species Nocardiopsis sp. NPDC055824. Next base: position 28,284 of record NZ_JBSHDN010000032.1, on the reverse strand, counting down.
GGCGTGGACGGGTGCGGTGCGTCCCCGGGGCAGGAACGCGTGGGTGTAGGGGACCGTCCATACGGTCTCGTGGCCGATCCGGTGGCCGGTGTACCCGTCCTCGCCGTAGGCGGTGCCGTGGTCGGAGCACACGATCGCGAAGCACGGGCGGCGGGCGGACATCGCGGCGAGGAGGGGCGGCAGGTGCCGGTCGACGTACTCCAGGGCGGCCGCGTGGCTCTCCGGGGTGTCGCCGTCCCCGGGGGAGGCCCCCGGCAGGTGGAACCAGTTGGGCTGGTGCAGTGCGGACGCGTTGAGCAGCAGGAAGAGGGGCCGGTCGGCCGGGCGCTCCCCGGCGATCCGCACGGCCCGCGCCACCTGGTTCTCGAAGGAGCGGGGGTCGGCCACGCCGAACGACTCCTCCCAGTGGCTCTCGGCGAACATGTCCGGGATCACCGACCCCACCGCCGACCGCCGGTTGAAGAACCCCGTCCCCCCGACACAGGCCGTGTGGTACCCCGCTTCGGCGAGGCCGGAGGCCAGGTCGGGGGTGTCGAAGGTCCAGGTGTGCGGCGCGGTGGACACGCTTCCCGGGAAGGCGGCGGCGAACAGGCGCGGATGGGGGCCGGGCGCGGCCGGGGTGGGCAGGAACCCGGCGAGCATCGCCAGGTGGGAGGCGTACGTGAAGCTCCCCGGGGCGTGCCTGCGCTCCCACCCCCCGTCCGGCAGCAGACGGGCGAGGTGGGGGGTGCGGCCCGCCCGCGCGAGTTCGTCGGCCACGTCGAAGCGCAGCGTGTCCAGGGTGAGCAGCAGGATGTCGTGCGTGCCCACCACGGCGTTCATGTCGGGTTCGGTGCTCATCGTTCTTCTTCGGGAGGAGGTGTGCGCGCAGGCCCGGTGTGCGGGTCCGGCTCTTCGGGGGCGGTCCCTCAGGGGGCGGGGACGGGAGGGGCGGGCGCGCCGGTCGGGAAGCGGCCGGCGGCCAGGGCGTGCAGCTGCTCCGCGTAGGTGTCGCGGCCCTCGTGCAGCACCCCGGGGAGGAGGTCGCCGAAGGCGTTGACCTCGCAGACCGTGAACCGCCGCCAGCCGGGCGAGGGCATCAGGTCCACCCCCGCGTGCAGGGTGCGGGGGAAGCACGCGGCGGCGGCCTCGGCGGTGGCCGTCGCCTCGGCCCAGGCACGGGGGCCGACCGACTCCCGCAGGGCGTCGATGTCGCCCCGGGCGTTGCCCAGGTGCAGGTTGGTCATGGGCGAGGACGACGTGCGCGCCACGACGTGGGTGGCTCGCCCCGCGACCACCACCACCCGGAGGTCGAGGACGCGGCCGTCGAAACCGGCCTTGGGCACCCACCGCTCGACGTGCAGCCCCTCGGGGGCCAGGGCGTCCACGACCGCCGCGATGTTGGGTTCCGACGTGTAGGTGCGCGGGCGCAGGCTGTTGAAGAGGCGCACGGACCCGTCCCCGCCGCGCACGAGGTCGGCGGTGGTCACCGCCCGGACCCGGCTGTCGGACGCGACGGCCAGCGCGACCACCCCGGAGGCGGAGGAGCCGTGCGCGGGCTTGACGAACACCCGTGTCCAGCCGTGGTCGGCCATCGCGGCGCGCAGCGACGCGTAGCCCGTGACCGGGCCGGGCAGCGCGGGGGCGACCGGGACCCCCGCGCGGGCCAGGCGGGTGTGGCAGCGCCGCTTGTCGCACATGTCCACCAGGTCCTGCGGATCCTGGAGCAGGCGTGCGCCCGGGGCGGCGGCCACCGCCTCCGAGAGCCGGTCCAGGGCGGCCCGGAACCCGGCGTGGTGGTCGGCGGTGCCCTCGGCGCGGTACGGGTCCGGGGCGCGGTCCCAGCCGCGCAGCAGGCGCTCGGTCTCCACGTCGCCGCCGGGGGAGTCCACCCGGACCAGTCCGCCGTCGGGCAGGCGGACCGGCCCGGCGGCCAGCTCCCGCCACGGCACGACCGAGGGCGGCGCCAGGCCCGCGGACCGGGCCGCCGCGAGGAACAGGTCCAGGCGGCGGTTGCCGGGGACCCCCACCACGACCAGGGGCCGCTCCCGGGTCACTCGGAGACCGCCGAGTAGCGGTGGACGTGCGTCTCTCCGCCGTACTCGCCGACGTCGGGCTCCCGGGGGTCGGACACGTCGACCTCCACCCCGGCCCCGGCGAACTCCGCGCGGACGCGTGCGGCCGTCTCCTCGGACATGTAGTGGTGGTGCAGGTCCAACCGCTTCAGGCCGCGGAAGGCCGGCGCCCCGAGGAGCGCCCGGGCGCCCTCGTCGGTGAGGGTGCCCAGGGAGAGGTCGAGCGTGTCCAGCGAGGAGAGTACGGGCGCCCCGGCCAGCGCGGGGATCCAGTCGTCCAGTTCCTCGGCGTTGCGCAGTCCCAGGTGGCGCAGGCGCGGGAAGGCCTCGCCGGAGAGGACGGGGGCCAGGTCCTCCGGGGTGCTCTCACCGCCGTACTCCTTGGAGCCCGGCCACAGCTCCAGGCGCTCCAGGCCGGGCAGCGGGGACGCGCACACGTCCCGCACGACCTCGGGCCGGAGCGCCCCGCTCTGCACGGTGAGGCTGCGCAGCGCGCGGTGCTCCCCGAGCGCCAGCCCCAGGCCGGCGCTGCCGCCGCGGACGGTGAACTCGGCCAGGTCCGGGAACGCGGCGAGGAGCGGGGAGAGGTCGCCGTGCTCGATCCAGGAGATCTCGTTCTCCTGCTGGCGGATCTCACCGAAGAACAGGGACCGCAGGGCGGTCAGCTTCGGCGCGATGTCGAGCAGCCGGTCGCGGACCTCGTCCGGGGGCATCGCCTCGTAGTCGCCCCCCATGTACCCGACGATCAGGGCGGTCACCTCCGCGGGCGCGACGATCTCCGCGAACCGGCCGAGGTACTGGCCCAGGGTGTCGATCGGGCCGTTGGAGCCCGTGCCGTAGGAGGGGGTCTCCATCCGCAGCCGCCAGGCCGCCGAACCCGGGTCGGCGATGGCCTCGAAGAGCCGTTCGTAGTTCTTCGGGTGCTCGGTGTGCGGCTCGCGGCGGTTGCGGGCCCAGTACATGGCGAGCCCGAAGTCGTCCCTGAGGGCGTCCCACCCCGTGAACTCGACCACGGGGAGGCCGGCGAACTCCGTCAGGTGGCTGCGGTTCGGCAATGGTTTCTCCTGCCTGGGATTGCGGACGCCCCTATGTCTAACAGCCTGGTGCGACACCGCCGACGGCGCCTCCGCTCACTCGGAGACCGCCGTGTAGTAGTGGAACTCCCCGTCGTGGGCACGCGGGCTCTGGACATCGGACAGGTCGACCTCCACGCCGGGGAGCGCGGCGCGGAGGCGTTCGGCCGTCCCCTCGGACACGTAGTGGTGGTGCAGGTCGAGCCTCCGCAGGTGCCGGAAGGCGTCGGCGGCGCCGATCAGGGCCTCGGCGCCGGTGTCGGTGAGGGTGCCCAGGGACAGGTCGAGGACGTCCAGGGAGGCGGTCACGGGCGCCCCCGCCAGGACGGCGATCCAGTCGTCGATCCCCTCGGCGTTGCGCAGGCCCAGGTAGCGCAGGGCGGGGAAGGCCCCGCCGGAGAGGACGGGCGCCAGGTCCTGCGGCGTGGTGTCGCACCCGTACGTGTCCACCCCCAGCCACAGCTCCAGGTTCTCCAGGGCGGGCAGGCCGGAGGAGGCGATCCCCCGGCACACCCGCCCGGGCAGGCCGCCGCTCTGGACCGTGAGGGTCCGCAGGCCGGTGTGCTCGGGGAGGTGGAGGTCGAGCCTGCCGCCGCCCACGGAGGTCTCGCCGGTCCCGCGCACGGCCAGCTCCTCCAGCGCGGGGAAGGCCGCGGCCAGGGGGGAGAGGTCGCTCTGCTCGATCCAGGAGATCTCGTTCTCCTCGTAGACGATGTCCCCGAAGAACAGCGCCCGGAGCGACGGGAAGGCCTCCGCGTGGGCGATGAGCAGGTCGCGCGGGACCGTCGACGGCGATTCGGGGCCGTCCCCCCAGGTCCCGATGACGAGCGCCCCCACCCGGGCCGTGTCCACGTCCGCCAGGAAGCGGGCGAAGTACGCGGGGAAGGTCTCCGCCGCCTCGTACGGGTCGGCCCGCAGCCGCCACGCCACCGAACCCGGGTCGGCGAGCGCCGCGGCCAGTTCGCCGGGGGCCGGCTCCTTCGCCTCCGTCGCGGGGAACTCGACCACGGGGAGGTCGGCGTACTCGGTGAGGTGGGTGCTGTTCGGCATCGTCTGCTCCAGGGGCCGGTCCGGGGTTTCGGCACCCGTTCTAGCAGTCCGGGACGACATGCCGCCCGGACCGCGTCCCGGTCCCGGGGCACGGTGTGCCCGCCGGGGGGCGGAGGGCGTCCGGGAGCCTCTCCCGGGGGGTGCGGCCGGGGCCGTGGAGGGCGGGACACGTCGACGACGCCTCCAGCATCTCCCGCATCCGCGGGCACTCCAGAAAGTCCTCGGCGCCGCAGGACACGACGTGCGCCACCATCTCGCGGGCGGCCCGCAGCCGCTCCAGGCGCTCGTCCAGCAGGGCCAGGTGCTCGGCCAGCCGCGCCCGGCGCGACCCGCCGTCCGGGGCGGAGACCACCCCGCGGATCTGGGCGAGGCTCAGCCCCGCCTCCTGGGCCTGCAGGACCAGCGCGACCTGGACGCGCTGTTCCGGCGCGTACCGGCGCCGGTCGCCGGAGCGGCGGGCCGGCTCCAGCACCCCCTCCGCCTCCCAGTGCCGCAGGACGTGGGCGGCCAGGCCGAACTCCCCGGCCAGTTCCCCGATGGACAGCTCCGACGCACTTGACTTCATGTGGACATTAACTTCCAGACTGGAGGTCCGGTCAAGGGCGGGAACGGGGAGGGTGTCATGGACGAGCGGACCGAGCGCGTGCGCGGTGACTGGAACCGGTTGTCGGGGCGGTACGAACAGGGGGCGCGCCTCCAGGAGGCCGTGCTCGGGGGCGTCCGCGCGAGGCTGTGCGCCCCGGCCCAGGGCAGGGTCCTGGAGGTCGCGGTGGGCACGGGCCGGAACCTGGCCCACTACCCCGCCGGAGCGGAGGTCACCGGCGTGGACCTGAGCCCCGCCATGCTGGAGCACGCGCGGGCCCGGGCCTCGGCCCTGGGCGTGGACGCTGTGCTCCGGGAGGGCGACGCCCAGGCGCTCTCCTTCGCGGACGGGGAGTTCGACACCGTCGTGTGCGCGCTCGCCCTGTGCACGATCCCCGACCAGCGCCGGGCCCTGGACGAGATGCACCGGGTGCTCCGGCCCGGCGGGCGCCTGCTGCTGGTCGACCACGTCGACTACACGCGCTGGCCCTTCCGCCTCCGGGAGGCGCGCAAGGAGCACCCGCGGCGGCTCCCGAGGACGGTCGCCGCGGAGGCGGGCTTCACGGTGGACTCCCACGACCGGGTCGCCCTGGGGTTCGTCGAGCTCGTCGCCGCCCACCGGGGGCCCTGACGGGGCGGAGCGGGCCCGCCCCGTGGGACGGGCGGTCCCCCTCGGCCCGCCCCGCGCGGACGGCGCCGCGGCGGTTCCGGGGCCTCACCGGCGCTGCGACGGGACAAGCCCGGGTGGCCGGTGTGACAGTGGTGGCATGGCTACGCACAGCGAACTCCGCGATTTCTGGGAACGCCGGCTCGAAGGCGACTGGACCGAGAGCGGCGTCGGGTACCGGGCCCTCGGAAGGCCCTTCAACACGTGGATGTACCGGGTGCGCGAGGAGGTGTTCCTGCGCGAGGTCGCGGGCCTGCGGCCGCGCGGGGCCGACGTCCTCGACGTCGGCAGCGGCACCGGTTTCTACGTGCGGCTGTGGGACCGGCTGGGCGCGTCCGCGGTCACCGGCTCCGACATGACCGAAGCGGCCGTCGAACGCCTGCGCGAGAGGTTCCCCGAGCACCGGTTCGTCCGCCAGGACGCCTCGGAGCTGGACGCCTTCGAGGACGGCTCCTTCGACGCGGTCTCCTGCATGGACATGCTCTTCCACATCACCGACGACGAGCGCTACACGGCCGCGGTCCGCGAGTTCGCGCGGGTCCTGCGCCCCGGCGGCCTGCTCGTCATCTCCGAGAACTGCCTCCGGCGGCCGGAGCAGCGCGGTGAGCACCAGGTCAACCGGACCCTCGCGTGGATCGCCGGGACCGCGGACAAGGCGGGGTTCGACATCGTGCGCCGCGTCCCGATGCTCGTGCTGATGAACGCCCAGGTCGACGCCGCCCTGCCGTGGCGCAAGGCATGGGGCGGGATCCTGCGCGCCGCCACGGTGACCGCGCCGACCGGCTGGCTCGCGGGCGCCGCCCTCTACCCGCTGGAGCGGCGACTGGTCCGGGGGCGGAAGGAGAGCCCCACCACCGAACTCGTCGCGCTCCGCCTCCGCGAGCGGGCGTGACGCCGATGTGACGGGGGACACGTGCCGACCGTGTGAGGGGGTGGGCGGCGCGCCGGGTTACGGTTGGGGTCCACCTTGTGCCGGATGCGACGGCCTCCGGGGTCGGGCCCCCGGCGCGGCGGCCGGCCTGTTCGGGAGGCGACTTTGCCACGCTCCAGACGTTCCACGCTCAGATCCGTGGTCAAGTGGGGGCTCGTGGGTCTGGTGACCACCCAGGTCGCGGTCGCCGCGACCCTCATGGGGATCAACCACTGGCGCAGGAAGGTGCGGCCGCACCGCGCGAACTTCCCCCGGACCGCCCCCGCCGAACTGCCGGTCGGCGACACCGCCGCCACCGTGTACACCTACGGCGAGGACGTGTTCGAGGACATGCTCGCGGCGATCCGGGGCGCCCGCCGCCGGGTCCTGTTCGAGTCCTACATCATCAAGGACGACCGGGTCGGCCACCGGTTCAAGCAGGCGCTCATCGAGGCGGCCCACCGGGGCGTCGAGGTGTACGTCGTCTACGACGGCTTCGCCAACCTCGTGGTCCCCCGGTCGTTCTACCGCTTCCCCGACAGCGTGAAGGTCCTGCGCTACCCGGCGTTCCGGCCGGGCGTGCTCCTCCTGAACGTCCGCAAGTCCGGCCGCGACCACCGCAAGATCCTCACCGTCGACGGGGAGGTGGGGTTCGTCGGCGGCTACAACGTCGGGTCGCTGTACGCCACCGAGTGGCGCGACACCCACCTCCGGGTGTCCGGCCCGGCGGTGTGGGAGCTGGAGAACGCGTTCGCGGACTTCTGGAACATGAACCGCCGGGGCGGACACCCGGAACTGGTGGGGCTGGGGGAAGCGGAGTGGAACCCGCGGTTCCGTGTGCACCGCAACGTGCCCGAGCAGCTCATCTACCCCATCCGGGCCATGTTCCTGGAGGCCATCGACCGGGCCAAGGACCGGGTGCTGTTCACCCAGGCCTACTTCATCCCCGACCGCGAGCTCCAGCGGGCGCTGATCGACGCCGCCGAGCGCGGGGTCGACGTCAACATCCTCGTCCCGGAGAACTCCAACCACATCATCGCCGACTGGCTGGCCCGCGGGCTGTACTCGGCGCTCCTGGGCGGCGGGGTGCGGCTGTGGCTGTACCAGGACGCCATGGTGCACGCCAAGACGGCGACGGTGGACGGCCGCTGGTCGACGGTCGGCACGGCCAACGTCGACCGGCTGAGCCTGACCGGGAACTACGAGATCAACGTGGAGATCTTCGACGAGCACGTGGCGGCTCACCTGGAGGACGTCTTCGCCAAGGACCTCACCAACTGCCGGGAGCTGACCGCCGAGGAGTGGCGGAGCCGGCCGTTCGCGGCCAAGTTCAGCGAGGTCGTGCTCGCACCCTGGCGCCCGTTCCTCTGAGGGCGCCGCTTCCGGCGGTGGAGGTCCGGCGGATCGGCCGCGGCGCCGCCGCCGTTCCCGTCCCGTCCCGTCCCGAGTCCGTGCGCGGCGCCGGGTGGGCGGGTCAGCCGCGGCGGCGCTTGGGCGGCGGCCCCAGCCTGGTCGTGAAGAAGGGGTCCGGATCCGCCTTCCGGGGCCTGGGGCCGCCCCAGTGCTGCGGACCGGGGTGCGGTGTGCGGTGGAGCGCGTTGGCGATGGCCGAGGCGGATCCGCCCCGCTGCCGGGAGGGCGGGCCGGTCTCCTCGTCCCCGTCCGGCCCCTCGTCGGGGGCGTGGTCCCCGTCTGTCATCCGAATACCCCCCGACCTGCTGTGACGTCTGCTCCGACCGGTCCATCATCGATCGGCGGGGGCGAATTGTCATGCCGACACGGGGGCCGGCGCGCGACCTTCTGCCGGGGGAGGCCGCCCTCCGCCGGGACGGGCGCCGGCGGAGGGGCCGAGCCGGGGGCCGCGGCATGGCGGGCATGTTTCCATAACATGAAATCCGCATGACGGCCAGACCGTTGACACCCCGTGGGCGGCGTTCTACCTTCTGTGCTGAAAGCGCTTTCCAATAGAAGGGAAGACCTCGACCGGCGCCACGGCGGCGGCCGGGGCAGGCGCGACCCGCGCGGCGGACGCGGGCCCCGGCACCCCGGGGACGGTCCGGACGCCGCGGCGGGACGGTTCCACCCCCCTCGGACCCTCGGACGAAGTCGGAGAAGAAGAATGCGAACCAGACCCCTCATCGCGTGCGCCGGCCTGCTGGCGGCGGCGCTCGGCGTCACCTCCGCCGGCGCGGCGCAGGCCGAGCCGACCCCCCTGGCGGACACCGTGCTGTACGCGTCGCCGGACGGCGACGACGGCGCGGGCGGCACGGAGTCGGACCCGACCACCCTGACCTCCGCGATCGACCGCATCAGCGCGGGCGGGACGGTCTACCTGCAGGGCGGCGTCTACGACCTCCCCGACACGGTCACCCTCCCGGAGGGCTCCGGCGGCTCCTCCGGCGCCCCCACCGAGCTCTTCGCCGCCCCCGGTGAGAGCCCCGTCCTGGACTTCTCCGCCCAGAGCGAGGACCCGGCCAACCGGGGGCTCGCCCTGGAGGGCTCCCACTGGCACATCCGCGGGATCGTCGTCCAGAACGCCGGCGACAACGGCATCTTCATCAGCGGGAGCGACAACGTCGTCGAGCGCACGGTGACGCGCTCCAACCGCGACACGGGGCTCCAGATCTCCCGCCGGACCTCCGACACCCCCGAGAGCGAGTGGCCCGCGAACAACCTGGTCGTGAGCACGGTGTCCCACGACAACGTCGACTCCGACGGCGAGGACGCCGACGGCTTCGCGGCCAAGCTCACCTCGGGTCCCGGGAACGTCTTCCGGGACACCGTGGCCCACAACAACATCGACGACGGCTGGGACCTCTACACCAAGTCCGACACCGGCCCCATCGGCGCCGTGACCGTCGAGGACTCCCTCGCCTACGGGAACGGCACCCTCAGCGACGGCTCCCAGGCGGGCGACGGCGACCGCAACGGCTTCAAGCTCGGGGGCGAGGACATCGGGGTGGACCACGTCATCCGGGGCAACATCGCCTACGACAACGGCAAGCACGGGTTCACGTACAACCGCAACGTCGGCTCGATGACGGTGTCGGACAACATCTCCATCGGCAGCGAGGAGCGCAACTTCAACTTCGACGGCGGCTCCTCGGTGTTCCGCGGCAACACCTCGTGCGACAGCGGCTCCAACGACCGGATCATCGGCGACTCCGACGGCTCGAACCAGTTCTGGTCCGGCTCCGACGGCCCCCGGTGCTCGTCCTACGACGGGGACCTGGACTGGTCCTTCGACGACGACGGCACCCTCGTCGTCACCTTCGGCGGCACCCCGGTGACGCGATAGGAGGGGGCCCCGGGCGCGCCGCACCGCCGGATCCCGGCTCTCCGACGGACGCGCGCACCGGCCCCTGAGGCCGCGGACCCGTGCACGCACGCCGGTCCGGCCCCCACCGCCCGTCCGGCGCCCTCCGGGGCGGCCGGACGGGCCTTTCGCCGCACCGCCGCCGCGCGGAGGCGTCCACGCGGGGAAGACGCCCCCGGCGGCGGGGAGAGCGCTTTCCGTCGATCCTCCGGCCGTCGGCCCACACACGGGCGGGCATCGCGGCCCGAGGCCGGGCCCCGGTCAGGAGCCGACGGCGATCCGGTGCGCCTCCGCCACGAGCGCCGCGAAGTCCCCGTACGGTTCGGGGTCCCCGCCGTCGCCGGGCCACCACGTGTAGGCCGTCCACTCGCCGTCACCGTCGGCGCTGTCGGCGTGCAGCAGCCACATGCCGCCGCTGCCCCCGTCGTCGTCGGAGATCAGCAGGCAGCGCTCCAGTACGCGGAGCCGGTCGGCGAAGTGGCCCATGTGCGGTTCCGACCACCAGGAGTAGAGCTGGGGGTCCTCCTCGGGGAACCAGCCGATCCTCTCCACCGGGAGCAGGTCGAAGGTGTAGGCCAGGGTGCTCCAGCCGTTGCTGACCAGGAGGAAGTTCCGGTAGGACGGCGGCAGCGATACGCCCAGGCGCTCCTCCGCGGCGAGGACGGCCTCCTCGGCGGCCGGCTCGTACCCGAGCCAGCGGTTCTCGCGCTGGGCGGGGCTCACCATCCACTCGGCCCTGTCCTCGGCCTCCGCCGTGCGCAGGTAGGCGGAGTCCAGGAACTCGGAACTGTGTTCGTTCAGGAACGCACGCCACCGGGCCGCGGTCCTCGGCGGGGAGGGGTCCATGTCGGTCGTCCTTAGGGGGCTGGGGAGCGGCGACGATTCTCGCACCCCCGCGTCGCCGCCGTGTCTGCCGGACGGGGCGGGAGGAAGCCGCCGTTGCGCGAGGGCCGACAGGGATCCGCGGACCGGGTGGACCGGGATCCGGAGCAGGCCCTGGAAGCGGATCGGGGTCCCTCCCGAAGGAGGGACCCCGATCCACACGTGCGGCCCCAGCAGGATTCGAACCTGCGACACCCGCTTTAGGAGAGCGGTGCTCTATCCCCTGAGCTATGGAGCCATGGGTTCGGCGGAGGTATGCGTTGCCCCGCCGCAGGGCCAAGCCTAACCCAGGATAGAGGTGAATGGGGTGTCGGACCGTGTTCCCGGGGTGTGACTGGGGGACTCTGCGTGCATGGCGGAGTACGCTGACCTACGATTGGTTGTCCTGGCGCGTTGTGACGTTGTTCATGACGCGTGGTGCGTCATGGCCGGATATGTGCGCCGATCGCCCTGAAGGGCGGGTCGGAGTGAGGCCCGCACAGTGATGACCAGGTACTTCACCGACGGCCGGGGAAGACGGCGGCGGGACGGGCGCGAGCCCGCACCGCGTCCGCTTCCTCCGGCGCAACGGTTCCGTGTGTCCGCATGTGGACATGTAGTACGTTCCTTGCGGTCACGGGTAGGTGTTCGAGGAAAAGCAGCCGGAGGATCATTCGTGCCGTTCACTTCTGATCCGGCGCGGCGCAGGTCCCGCGTGCCGGATGGCGGCGGGGCGCTCACCGCGTTCGCGGCGTTCCAGCGTGTCCGTTGCGTCCAGGCGCTGACGCTCGTGCTGGTCACCGCTCTGCTCGTCGTCCCCGTCCACCCTGCCGCGCTGGCGCCGGCCGCGGCCGACCTGGACGAGTTCCGCGAGCGGGCGGAGGCGTCCTCGCAGGAGCTGGAGGAGGCCACCGAGCGCCACGTCGAGCGCCAGGAGGAGTTGGAGTCCGCCCAGGAGGAGCTGGTCTCCACGCTCCACGAGCTCCAGCAGACCGAGCTCGAACTCGGTGAGATGCGCGAGCCCCTGGCCACCCTCGCCAGCACCCTGTACCAGCAGCCCGACGGCGGCCTGCTCACCATGCTGACGTCGGGCACGCTCGACGACGACCTCCAGACGCAGTCCTACGCGGCGAAGATCTCCGAGAACAACCAGGCGCTCATCCAGGACGCCACCGACCTCCGCGAGGAGCAGGTCGAGCTGGCGAGCCAGGCGCAGGAGCTCCAGACCACCACCCAGCTGGAACAGGTGGAGCTCGCGGCGGAGGTCGAGGAGCTGCGCGAGCAGTCCGAGACGAGCATGAACGAGCTCGTCCAGGAGCTGGAGGACCGGGGCATCGACCCGGACGCCTACATGGCCGCCGCGGACTGCGACCCCTCGGCGGCGTCGAGGGCGAACGGCTCGCCCAACGGCCTGCTGCCGTCCGACGCCCTGTGCGACCTGTACGACGACAAGCAGCTGCGCGCCGACGCCGCGGTCGACTTCCTCGAACTCAACATGAGGTACGTGACGGAGTTCGGCGAAAACATCTGCATCACCAGCGCCTACCGCGACCTGCCCAACCAGCACCGCGTCTACGCGCAGGAGCCGCCCGGCTTCGCCGCAGTCCCCGGCACGAGCAACCACGGCCTGGGGCAGGCGATCGACCTGGGCTGCGGGATCCAGAACTTCAGGTCCGAGCGCTGGAACTGGATGGAGGCCAACGGGGCCGACTTCGGCTGGCACCATCCCGCCTGGGCGAAGTCCAGTCCCTTCGAGCCCTGGCACTGGGAGTACAGCAGGTGACCCCCGGGGGCGGCCCGCACGGGCCGCCCCCGACCTGTGTCCGGGCCGTTCACGGCCTCCCGCGCGGCAGGGAGGAGGGACCGTGGCCCGGCCCCGGAACGGTCAGACGGTCTCCGGCACGACCTCGCTCGTGCAGTGGGAGCACCGGGACGCCTTCTTGTCGATGTCGACGCAGCAGTAGGGGCAGGCCCGGGTGGTGGCCTCCTCGGCCTTGACGAACCTCTCCATGAGCTTGCCGAGCGGCAGGACGATCAGGAAGTACAGGACCGCGGCGGTGATCAGGAACGAGATCAGGGCGTCGATGAACGAGCCGTACATGAACCGGCTGCCGTTGATCTCGAAGTAGAGGTCCCCGAAGGTGGGGATGCCGCCGAAGATCCCGATCAGCGGGGTGATGAACCCCTCGGTGAACGCGGTGATGAGGTTGGCGAAGACCGTGCCGATCACGACCGCGACCGCCAGCTGCACCAGGTTTCCCTGGAGCAGGAACTTCTTGAAGCCTTCCATGGAACAGCCCTACGTACTCGATGTGTGTGGGAGAGCCGGGGCGTCCGAGGGGCGCTCACCGGCGCCCGCCAGCTTTCACCACCACACGTCATCGGTCAACCGCGAATGGTGATGGACAGGCGTGACGCCGTGGCGTGCCCCGCCAGGCTCCGGGCCTCCGCGGGCGTCGCGGCGATGAGGATCAGCGCACCTCCCCCGCCGCCCCGGTCGGACTCGGCCGGAAGGGCGAGGACGGGACGGTCGCTGACCACCTCCACGGCGGGCCCCGCGCGCACCGGGGCGAACTCGTCGGGGCTCCCCGCGGCGAGGACGTCCACCCGGCTGCCGGGGGAGAGGAGCCCGACCGCACCGGGGTCGGAGACCCGTACGGGGACGGCCACCAGGCCGGGCCCGTACGGGCCCGCGGGAGGGTCGGAGAGGCGGGCGTCGGTGATCACCTCGCCCCGGCGCACCGGGGACGTGAGGGAGAGGCCCGCCGCCTCCGTGTCGGCCGGGAGCGCGCCGTCCGGCACCGCGTCGGAGGGCAGGGGGCGCGGGGCGAGGTCGCCCGCGGCGAGCGGTGACGTGGCGTCGAGGTCCCTGGCGGCGACGAGGACGAGGCCGGCCGGCTCCGGGGGCGGGCGCACCGCCAGAACGGCGCTGAGGAGCGCGGCGGCCGCGAGGAGGGCGGCGACGACGCGCCGGTGCCGGTCCAGCAGGCGGGTGAGCGCCCGGCGGTGCCGGTAGGGGGGTGGTGCGCTGGTCATGTTCCAACGCTAGGCCGCGGCGGGGCCGTGCGGCCGTTGTCCACAGGCCGGACGTGCCGAGCGCCGCCGAGTGTTCGGCGGCGCTGCGTCGGTCAACGGCCCTGCGGCTAACCTGCCGCGGCGGCGGTGCTGCTGGTCGTGCTGGTGCTGGTGCTCGTGCCGGCGCCGGTGCCCGCCTTGGAGCCCGAGTCGCCGGAGGAGCTCTTGGCGTCCGTGCCGGAGGAGGCGGTGCCGCCGGACTCGGAGGAGCCGGAGTCCTTGCCGTCGCCGGAACCGGCGTTGGACCCGGTCAGGACGGAGCTGTTGGAGGTCTTGCCGCTGTCGGTGCGGTAGAAGCCGGAGCCCTTGAAGACGATTCCCACGGCGGAGTACACCTTGCGCAGGCGTCCCTCGCACTCGGGGCAGACGGTCAGCGCGTCGTCGCTGAAGCTCTGCACGACCTCCATCTGGGCGTCGCACTCGGTGCACGCGTACTGGTACGTAGGCACTGTTCCGGGTCCTCCTTGCTGGCACTCTCGCCCGTTGACTGCTAAATAGTACGCGCTCGCCGACCGGAGCCGCGACAGCACCTCGCGCCGAGCGCGCGGCAGCGGCCCAGGTGCCGGAACGGTGGCGTCGCCGGGGCGCGACCGCCAGGGACAACGCCCGGCCCGGGCGGGATAATCCCCGCCGCCACGGGCCGGGAAGGACGCCCCGGCCGGCTGCCCGGGGCCCTCCCGGACCGCTCCTCCCCGCGAGGGCGCCCCCGGCGGGCGGTCCGCACCCCGTCCGCGGGCCGCCGTCCGTGCTCGGGCCGTCCTTCGGCGGGACCGCCACCCGGCCCGCGCGTCCGCGGGCCGCCGTCCGCGCCGGGGACCCGCGTCACACGGTGTCGTCTCCCCCGGGCCACACCCCGCCCGCGAACACGCGCAGGCCGCCGCCGGGTGTGAGGACGGCGTCCACCGGCCGGTCGTGCGGCTCGGCGGGCAGGGAGTCCACGAGCTCGTCGTCGTGCACCAGGGCGATCGCCGGGGTGTGCGGGCCCTTGTGCGCGAGTGCGCGGTCGTAGCAGCCGGCGCCCCGGCCGAGCCGGTTCCCGTTCCGGTCCACGGCGAGGGCGGGGCAGACCACGGCGTCCGCCCGGGCGAGCGCCCCGGGGCCGTAGCGGTGCCCGGTGGGCTCCACCAGGCCGTGCCCGGCCGGGGCCAGGCCCTCGGGCCCGTCGAAGGCCGCCCAGTCCAGGTCGCCGCCGGGCAGGAACACGGGCAGCAGCACGTACGTGCCGCGCTTCCACAGGGCCGTCACCAGCTTGCGGGTGCCGGGCTCCCCGCCGACGGAGTAGTAGCACGCGACCGTCCCGCCCATGGCGAGCCACGGGACGCCCATCAGGGCGTCCCGGACCGCCGACCCGACCCGCGCGCGCTCCTCCGCGCCCCGGGCCCGCCGCCGGGCGAGGACGTCCCCGCGCAGCCGGGCCTTCTCCGACGGACCGCCGTCACCGCTGCTCCCGCTCATGGGGCCAGTGTGGCAGCGGGACGGACCGGGCGGCGAGGGGGCCGCTCCCGCCGGGGCGGTCCGGGCGCGTCCGGCGGAGCCTGCCCCGGGCGGTGAACGCCCGGTGGCGGTTTGCGCTCCGCCGCCCGAAAGAGCGGGGACTTCTTGGCGCCCGGCCGGGCGTCGGGGCGCCGAGACGGCCGGGGACTGTCCTAAAGTGCCGACATGAACGACGCCACCGAGCAGAAGCGACCCTCCGCGTCCGCGCCCGTCACCAAGGCGGTCGTGCCCGCGGCCGGCCTGGGCACGCGGTTCCTCCCCGCGACCAAGGCCACGCCCAAGGAGATGCTGCCGATCGTGGACAAGCCCGCGATCCAGTACGTCGTGGAGGAGGCGGTCGCCGCCGACCTCAAGGACGTCCTGATGATCACGGGACGCAGCAAGCGCTCCATCGAGGACCACTTCGACAGGGCCTACGAGCTGGAGGAGGCACTGGAGGCCAAGGGCGACGACGCCCGGCTGCGCTCGGTGCGCGAGTCCAGCGACCTCGCCCAGGTCCACTACGTCCGCCAGGGGGAGCCCAGGGGACTCGGCCACGCGGTCCTGTGCGCGGAGGCGCACGTGGGCGACAACCCGTTCGCCGTGCTGCTCGGTGACGACCTCATCGAGTCGGCCGACCTGCTGCGCCGCATGATCGAGGTGCGGGAGAGGCGCGGGGGCAGCGTCGTCGCCCTCATGGAGGTGGAGCCCGAGCAGGTCTCCCTGTACGGGTGCGCGGGCATCGAGCCCACCGACGAGGAGGACGTCGTCGCCGTCACCGACCTGGTCGAGAAGCCCGCGCCGGAGCACGCCCCGAGCCGCTGGGCGATCATCGGCCGCTACGTCTGCGATCCGGCGGTCTTCCCCGTCCTGCACGAGACCCCGCCCGGCCGCGGGGGGGAGATCCAGCTCACCGACGCCCTGCGCGAGCTCGCCCGGCGCAAGCCCGAGGACGGCGGGACCGTGCACGGCGTCCTGTTCCGCGGCCGCCGCTACGACACGGGGAACAAGGCCGACTACATCCGCACGGTGGTGGACTTCGCCTGCCGCCGGCCCGACCTCGCGGACGAGCTCCTGCCGTGGCTGCGCGACTTCGTCGAGCGCCAGGACGCCGGACGCCCCTGACCCGCACCGGGGGCGCCCGCCCGCGGGCCCGGCACGGCCCGGCGGCGCCGGGAGGCCGCGCACACGGGGCCGGACGTGGTGACAATGGGATGCGCATCAACTCCTGAGGGAGGGGAGACGCTCCGCCCCAGGAACCGCGACAACGGAGGAACCCCCGTGAAGAGCGTCGAACAGCACGTCGCCGACGTCCTGGCACTGATCGCCGACCCGCAGCCCACCGAGCTGGACCTGCTCCGGGCACACGGCTCGGTGCTCGCCGAGACCGTCACCTCGCCGGTGTCGCTGCCGGGCTTCGACAACTCGGCCATGGACGGGTACGCCGTGTGCGCCGCCGACCTGGAGCCGGCCACGGCCGACTCCCCGGTCCGCCTGCCGGTGGTCGGCGACATCCCCGCCGGCGACCCCTCCCCCGCGGCGGTCCGCCCGGGCCTGTGCGCGCGCATCATGACCGGTGCTCCGATGCCCTCCGGGGCGGACGCGGTCGTGCCGGTCGAGTGGACCGACGGCGGCGTGGCCACGGTGGCCGTCGACCGCCCGGTCCGCGTCGGCAACGCGGTGCGCCCGGCCGGGGGCGACGTGGTCGAGGGCGCGGTCGTGCTCCGGCCGGGCGGGCGCATCGGCGCGGGGGAGATGGGCGTGCTGGCGGCCGTCGGCCGCCGCTCGGTGTCCGTGTACCCCCGGCCGCGCGTCGTCGTGCTCTCCACCGGTGAGGAGCTGGTCGAGCCGGGGCGCCCGCTCGGGCCCGGCCAGATCTGGGAGTCCAACAGCTTCATGATCGCGGCGGCCGCCCGCGACGCCGGGTGCGAGGTCCACCGCCACGGTTTCGTCGGGGACGACCCCCGGACGGTGCTGGACACGCTGGAGGGCCTGCTGGTGCGGGCCGACATCGTGATCACGACCGGCGGTGTGAGCATGGGCGCGTACGACGTCGTCAAGGAGGTGCTCACGCGGGAGGGCACCGTGGAGTTCACACAGGTGGCGATGCAGCCGGGCAAGCCCCAGGGCTTCGGGGCGATCGGCCCGGACCGGACCCCGATCGTCACCCTCCCGGGCAACCCCGTGAGCGCCTTCGTGTCGTTCCAGATCTTCGTCCTCCCCGCGCTGCGCCGCCTGCGCGGGCTCGACCCCCGGGGGCTGCCGACCGCGCGCGCGGTCCTCACCGCCCCTGTGACCTCGCCGAAGGGCCGCCGCTCCTACCTGCGCGGCGTCCTGGAGGAGTCGCCGCACGGGCGCGAGGCCGCCCCCACGGTGTCCCCGGCCCTGCGCCAGGACTCCCACCAGCTCTCCGCGCTCGCCGGGGCCAACGCGCTGATCGTCGTGCCGGAGGAGACCACGGAGCTGGCCGCGGGCGGAGCCGTCGACGTGGTGCGCCTCCCCGATCCCGCCTGAGGGGCGGCCCGCGCGTCCGGCCTCCCCCGGGTGCGGCGGTCCGGGAGTTCGCGGATCGGTGGGCGGACCGTCGCCGGGGTGCCGTACGGTCGTGGATGGCGCGCCGCGGCGCGCCCGGACACCGCCGTCCCGGCCGTGTTCCGCGTACGAGCGCAGAAGCTGGCGGACCGATGAGCGACACCCCACGGACGGAGGGGGCAGACCACCCCTCCGGCTTCACCCACCTGGACGCCTCCGGCGCGGCGCGCATGGTCGACGTCTCGGAGAAGCGCGTGAGCACGCGCACGGCCACGGCCACCGGCCGCGTCCTGCTCGGCGCGGAGGCGGTCGCCGCCCTGCGCGGGGGGACGGTGCCCAAGGGCGACGCGCTGGCCGTCGCGCGGATCGCGGGCATCCAGGGGGCCAAGCGCACCCCCGACCTGGTGCCGCTGTGCCACCCCATCGCCGTGCACGGCGTGGAGGTGGACCTCGCCGTCGTGGACGAGGGGGTCGACATCAGCGCCACGGTGCGCACGGCCGACCGCACCGGCGTGGAGATGGAGGCGCTCACCTGCGTCATGACCGCGGCCCTCGGCCTGGTCGACATGGTCAAGGCCATCGACCCCGGGGCCGAGGTCACCCGGGTGCGGGTCGAGGAGAAGACCGGCGGGCGCAAGGGCCACTGGAGGCGCGGTGGCGGCGGTGAGTGAGCCGGGGGGCCGTACGCGCCGCGTCGCGGTGGTGACGGCGTCCAACCGGGCGGCGGCCGGGGTCTACCCGGACCGGTCGGGGCCCGTGGTCGCCGACCGGCTGCGCGCCGCGGGCTTCGCGGTCGTCGGTCCGTGGGTGGTTCCGGACGGGGCCCCGGTGGCGGAGGCGATCTCCCGGGCCCTGGACGAGGGGGCCGACGCGGTCGTCACGACCGGAGGCACGGGGCTCACGCCGCAGGACCTCACGCCCCAGGCGACCCGGCCCCTGCTGTCGTACGAGATCCCGGGGATCGCCGAGGCGCTGCGCGCGGCGGGCCGTGACAAGGGCGTGCCCACCGCGATCCTGTCGCGGGGGCTGGCCGGGGTGGCGGAGAGGGGAGGCCACCGGATGCTCGTGGTCAACCTGCCCGGTTCCCGGGGAGGCGCGAACGACGGGATGGACGTGCTGGAGCCGGTGCTCGGCCATGCCTTGGACCAACTGCGTGGCGGAGATCACGCCCGCCCCGAATGACGCCGAACAATGACCGGAATCACAGGCCGGGCATTCCGTCCCTCGATCATTCTTTGACCTTGGATCGCTTTTCGGTGCGTGAGTATTGGAGTTAGGAATCAGCCGATTCCCGCGTTGTGAGAGTGACGCCCGCCACGTCACCCGTGCGGAGTGGAATACTGGAACCCGTCACCGACGCGGGGGGTCCGGCGCCTCCGTCCCCGGTGGCGCGCCCCCGGGCGGTGGCGCCGGGGGGATCGAAGGGACGGTCGTGAATCGCAGACAAGGGTGGCCCGTCACTCTGGAGGAGGGGCCGGTCGCGCTCAGACCCCTGCGGCTCCGCGACGCCGTCGCACTGCGTGACACCCGCTCGCGCAACGAGGAGTGGCTGCGTCCGTGGGAGCCCACGTATCCCGAGATGCCGCTGCGCACCACGGGGCTGGCGCCCTACGTCGCGATGCTCCAGTCCATCCGGAGAGAGGCCAGACAGGGCCTGTCCATGCCGTGGTCGGTGACCTACGACGGCCGGTTCGTCGGCCAGCTCACGGTGGGCGCCATCGTGTGGGGCTCGGCGCGTTCGGCCCAGGTCGGCTACTGGATCGACAGCGCCTACGCAGGCCGGGGCGTCACCCCGACGGCGGTCGCGCTCGCGGTCGACCACGCGTTCTTCGGGGTCGGCCTCCACCGGATCGAGGCCAACATCCGCCCGGAGAACCGGGCGAGCAGGCGGGTGGTCGCCAAGCTGGGGTTCCGGGACGAGGGGGTGCGCAGGCGCCAGCTGCACATCGACGGGGCATGGCGCGACCACATCTGCTACGCGATCACGTCGGAGGAGGTCCCCCAGGGAATGCTGCGCCGCTGGCGCGACGGGTCGTCCTCGGGGTCCGGTTCCGGCCCCGGTTCCGCTTTGGGGTCACAGGGCCCGAACGGCGGCGGAGATCCGCGGGACCCGGCGAGTCCGCAGTCCGGGGCGAACTGAACGTGGCACGATCACGGTTGCGCTCGGCGTCTAAACCTCGCTTTAGCGACATTGACTCATTACTTTGCGTTGAATTGGGACTGCGCTCCGCAGTCAACTACTGACCTGCGTTTTTACCCCCGGGCGTCGGGCGGCCGAAACTGGGGGTCCACAATCTTGCGACACTCCGGTCGGAATGTGGCGCATTTATGGACACGGGGTCGTACCGTGCGGAACATAGACGCATTGACGATGCGGCCAACGCGTGGATATGGCTCCCGGGAATCACCCCGGACCCGAGGCGGGTCCGGAACGATGTCCCAGCGGGAGACGTCTCTACATCCGGGAGGACCGGGGGTACCACGCGACGCGGTGTCGACGACGTGTCGATCAACGTCCAGTGGCCGTCATCGTGAGGAGGGGTGATGAGCAGCTCTCCTCTGTACCTGGCCATCGTGGTGGTGTGGCTCATAGTCCTTGTGCCGATGTTGTTGCGCAAGGACTCCGCGGAGGTCGTCTACGACGAGCAGCGCGGGGACGACGAGGGTCCCGGCGAGCCCGGCGCCGACGGGCCCGGGGAGGACGTCGACGGCCGGGCCGACGACGAAGACCCCGACCTCACCGAGACCCAGGTCATCCACCGGGACGACCTGGAGCCCGATCCCGGGGTGCGCGGCGCGCAGGAGATCGACCGGGCCCGGGAGCAGTACCGGGCCGGCCGCGAGCCGCGTGCGCGGGTGATCGCCCGCCGCCGGCGCCGCACCAGCGTGCTCACGCTGGTGACCGTCGCCACGGCCGCCGCCGTCTCGCTGGGGCTGGGGCCGTGGTGGGTGATCGCCCCGCCGGTGCTCCTGCTCTCCGGGCACCTGATCCTCCTCCGGGAGGCGGCCAAGGCCGACGCCGAGCAGCGGGAGGCGGCCGCGCGGGCCCGCCGCAGGGCCGTGCTCCGCGCCCGCAGGGCCGAGGAGGAGCAGCGCGTCGACGCCGAGCGCGAGGCCAAGGTCATCGCCCTCCAGGAGCGGCGCAGCCAGGTGTACGACCAGTACGCGGACGCGCGTCTGCGAGCCGCCGGGGACTGACCCCGGCCCGGGGTGGAACGGTCGGTTCGGACCACCCCGGGATTCCTGCTATCGTTTAACTCGTCTTCGGGGCTATGGCGCAGTCCGGTAGCGCACCTCGTTCGCATCGAGGGGGTCTGGGGTTCAAATCCCCATAGCTCCACCAGAAGACCAGGCGGGTCACGTCCTTCGGGACGGGCCCGCCTGGATTTTTTTCGCGGCCCGACCGAGGGCGCGTCGAGGGGCCGCCGCCGCGGCCCCTCCGGTGTGTCCGGGGCGCCCGCGGCCGCCGCTGGACGGGAGAGGCGGAAGGGGCCCGCGCCCGGTCGGACGCGGACCCCTTGCCGTGCGGCCCCGGACCGAGGGGCACTGCTCTTCCCTGCGGCGGGCGGTCGTTTCCGGACCGGAGCCCCGAGTTTCACCGGCGAAGTGTCCATCCCCTGAGACGGGGCGGGCCGGTGCCCCACAGACTACCCCCGGGCTCCCGGGGGGTTTCCCGGCAGGAGCCGCCCGTCATCTTCACGCCGGAAACTTACCGGCGTACAGTTCGAGTCATGGCAGACGGATACCACCACGGAAACCTGCGGGCCGCCGTCCTGGAACGGGCCGCGGAGGTCATCGAGAGGGAGGGGCCCTACTCCTTCAGCCTGCGCTCGCTCGCGGCCGACCTCGGGGTGAGCCACACGGCCCCGCGACACCACTTCGGGAGCCGCGAGGGCGTGCTCAACGCCCTGGCCGTCGAGGGGTTCCGGGACCTCGCCGCGCGGCTGAGGGCCGACCGGGAGGCCGGTGGAGGGTTCCTGGAGGCGGGGGTCGAGTACGTGCGGTTCGCCACGGACCGCCCGGCCCACTTCCAGGTGATGTTCGCGCCCACCCTGCTGGGCGAGGGCGACGAGGAGCTGGAGGCCGCGCGCGAGGCGGCGTTCGCCGAGCTCCAGGGCGGTGTGAGGTCACTGGCCGAGGAGGGGCGCCCCGTCGAGGACGGCGCCGCGGCCGTGGTCGCCGGCTGGGCGATCGTGCACGGCATCGCGACCCTCGCCCTCACCGGCAACCTCGACAGGTCCGGCGTCCGGCGGCTGTTCGAGGACACCGACCTGCTCACCATCACACGCCGGAGCGCGGGGCTCCTGTTCGGCCCGGTGTCCGGCCCCTCGGGGGGAGTGCCGGGAACCGGGTCCGGCTGATCCCGCCGGACGCGGTTCCGCGGCCGTTGCCGGCCCCTGCTGCGGCGACCGCGCCGGGCCCGGTCCCGGCACCGGCGGAACGGCGCCCCGGCGGCCGCGGGCGGGCTCCGCGGCCCGGGTGACGGGAGGCGGACGCCCCGGCGCCCCTGCGGGGCGCCGGAGGGGCACTGAGGGGCATCGGGGGGCGCTGGGACCCCGGGTCGAGGACGCCGACCGCGGGCTCCGGAGGCGGCTCCTCCGGGGCGCCCGGCGTCCGGCGGGACCGCGCGGGCCGCGGGCGCCGGGCCCGCGTGCGGGAGCCCCCGGCGGGGGACCCGCGGTCCTCCCGTCCCCTCCGCTCCCGACCCCTCGGGGCGGGGGCCCGGCGCTCCCCGGGGGAGGCCGCCCCCGGGGCGGCGGACCAGAAGGGGCTGGTGGTTATGAGCCTTAGCGGGTGACCGAAACTCGGCGCCGAGATCCGATCGTCGGACGGTCGTCGCCCGGCGTGCCAGGGAGTCCATGACGCGCTGTCACCGTCAGGGGTGACGAGTTCGCGGTGAAAAGATGTGGATACCTCCGTTTTCTGGCACTCTGTCCGTGAGATCCTGGATGGTGTCCGCCCGTCACCCTGCGGATTTCGGGGGGAGTCGGTCGAAGAATAGCTCCGGTCTTCACTCGGAGTTCACGTTCGCCACTGTCGCTCTCTGTTATCCGTGTGGAATGTATTTTGCGGATGGGTGGGCTTGTTTTGGCAGGTCGTGGGGCAGGGTGAGTGTCATGTACATGAATAGCAGCCCCTCTGAACTGCGAAGACGCGTCGAGGTCGTTTATGTGGAAGGTGAGCACGGTGATTTTTCCGGTCCCCGTGTCGTAAAACGATGAATGTTTCACTCCGGGTCTTGCGTGAACAGAGCACCCCACGACATCGTGGTCGTGGGATGGGCTGGAAGCCAAACGAAAGGTAGATGCCATGACCACGCACGCGATGACCGTCCGTAACAACGGGTGGTCCTGGCTGTAACCAGTCCGCCGAACGGGTTTCACTGAACCCCGAAGCCCGGGCCTGTCCGATCCATGATCGGGTGGGCCCTTCGTCCTTCCGGCGCCCGGTCGGCCCCGCTCCGCCGGCCGACGGTTCGCGGCGCGCTGATTTGACGGCGGACCGCACCGGGTAGGGACACGGACACGACCCCCGGTCCGGCCAGGGCCGGGTCCCGCCAACCGTGAAGGGGCGGACCGTGCCCGATTCCCCCCAGCCCCCCGGCGGCTACGAGTACCCGGAGGAACCGGCTCCGGCCGGAGGGTACGAGCCGCCCGGCCCCCGGCCCGAACCCCCGCAGCCGCCTCCGGAGACCACGGTCCGACCGGCCGGGGACGAGGAGGGCGGGCCGTTGGCCGCGGCGGAGCGCTTCCGGCGCACCACGCCGGCCCGCCTCAGGACGATCCCGGCGCACAGGAGCGGGGGCCACTGGCGGCTGCTCGCCGGGACGCTCACCTACGTGATGGTGGTCGGGGGGATGGCCGACTACGTCGAGCCGGAGACCCGCGCCTTCGCCCACCTGGTGTTCTGGCTGCTCATCGCGGTCGCGTTCGCGGTCACCGTCGTGCGTGAGCGCCGCCACGGGTGGGACCCCGCGCCGCGCTGGCCGTGGGCGGCGGGCGCCGTCGGGGGCGCGCTCGCGGTGGAGGTGCTCATCCTGGCGTTCGGCTCACCGGCGATCATCACCGGCTCGGTGATCCTGCTCGGCCTGGGCCTGTTCGTGCTCATGCTCGTGGGGTGAGGGCGCGGGGAGGGCCGGCTGCGGAGCGGACGGGGTCAGGTGGCCTCGTCGTCGAAGGGCGGGCGCTTGCCGTTGAGGCGCGCCGCGGGCTTCCTCTCCTGCTCCTCTTCCTCCCAGAAGTGCTTCTGCACGAAGCGCTTGGGGTTGAGGTCCTGGACGTCGAAGTCCTTGAACTCCGGGCCCAGCCCCTCCTTGATGTCGTTGGACGCCGAGTTGGCCATGGTCCGCAGTTGTCTCAGGACCCGCCCGACCTGCTGGGCGGCCTTCGGCAGCTGGTCGGGCCCGAAGATCAGCAGCGCGAGAAGGAGGAGGATGACGAACTCCACCCCGCTGATGTTGAACATGCGCGACCCTCGTCCCTCGGTGTACCTACCGGCCCCATGCAGGTTAACCGGTATCAGCCGGGTGCGGTAACCCTGCCCCGGTCACACCTGGGAGACGGAACGCGGACCAGCCCCCCACTCGGAGAGCGGAGGGCTGGGGAAACGCACGTGCGGCGGTCTAGATCGCTCGAACGTCCGCCGCCTGCGGGCCCTTCGGGCCCTGGATGATGTCGAACTCGACCTTCTGGTCCTCTTCCAGGTTCCGGAAGCCGGTGCCCGTGATCGCCGAATAGTGCACGAACACGTCGGGCTGACCACCCTCGACGGCGATGAACCCGAAACCCTTCTCAGAGTTGAACCACTTCACGGTGCCCTGAGCCATGTGCTCTCCCTTGGGGACTACGGCGGGGCCGCACCCTGCTGGCCCCGGGTCGCCGGGCGCCGAACCGACGAGTAATCCCCGTATCGACGAGCGCCCACGTGAAGTTCCGCGAGGCGCCTCGGGCATCCATGGAAACTACAACAGCAACCAGTTGCAGACAGTACCAGGGAGGGTGGTGCCGTGCCGAGCCTTTCGCGGCAGGAATCCGCCCTTCCCCGGTGTCCTGTTTCGGCTACTGGAAACTGTTGCTTTCCGCTCTCTCTGCCACTAATGGAGATCGGCGGAATGCGTGTTCTCCACCGGTGGTTCAGGAAGCGTCGTTGCCGTAGATCCACACGTCGAACCAGAGGCGTTCCCGCCAGACCGACTCCTCGATCGGATAGGCGGCCAACACCGGATAGAAGTACGCGAAGTAGGCGACGATCAACAACAGGACGACGCCGTAGACGATGCCTCCGCCCGCCCTCAGATAGGGGGCGAAACGCGGGCTGTCGTCCCCTGCCCCCATCACCAGGCCGAGCGCAAGCACGATCGCCAGGACGAGGAAGGGCAGGAGCGGGAGCGCGTAGAAGAGGAACATGGGGCGGTCCGGGTAGGCGAACCACGGCAGCCACCCCGCGGCGACGGCCAGCAGCACCGCGCCCGCGCGCCAGTCGCGGAAGGTCACCCACCAGGCGAACATGACGACCAGGGCGAGCAGGCTGACCCACCAGATGATCGGCGTGCCGATCGACACGACCGAGGTCACGCAGTTGCCGGTCCCGCAGCCGACGGCCTCGCCGTTGTAGTGGAACATCACCGGTGTGCGCATGACGAGCCACTCCCACGGAGCGGAGATGTAGGAGTGGTCGCTGGTGAGCTCGGTGTGGAACCCCATCATCCGCCGGTGGTAGTCCCACAGGCTCCACAGCGCCTCCACCGGGGCGTGCAGGAACCCGGGGACCACGTCCGGCAGCATCCCGTCCGCGTAGTCGCGGTTGTAGCCGCCCCGCGTGAACAGCCAGCCCGACCACGAGACCAGGTAGACGACCCCCGCCACCACCACGGTCTGGAGGAACGCCGGCACGGCGTCGGTCCCGAGCCAGCGCCAGAACGGGCGCACCTGGCCGACGCTGGACCGCGCCCCGTAGTCCCACGCCACCGTGAGCAGTCCGAACGCCGCCACGAAGAACAGCGCCGACCACTTGGTGCCGATCGCCAGCCCGAAGCACAGCCCCGCCGCGAGCCGCCACCAGCGCATCCCCAGCCAGCCCACCGCCGCCAGGTCCGCCCCCGCCTCCGACAGCCGGACGAGCCGCTCCCGCGTCCTGTCCCGGTCGATGACCAGGCAGGTGAACCCGGCGAGGATCCACAGGGTGAGGAAGATGTCCACCATGGCGATGCGGCTCAGCGTGAAGTGCAGGCCGTCCAGCGCCATGATCAGGCCCGCCGTGCAGCCCAGCAGCAGCGACCGGGTCATGCGGGTGGCCAGGCGCACCAGGACGAGGACCGAGACCGTGCCGGCCAGGGCCGCGGCGAACCGCCACCCCTCCGGGGTCATCGTGGCGCCGAACGGGAACAGCGACCAGACCCAGTCGCCCAGGGCGATCATCCACTTGCCGACCGGGGGGTGGACGATGAAGTCGCCGCCTCCCGCGAAGATGTCCTGGCTGCCGCTGTTGAGGAGGTCGTCGGCCTCGATCGGCTCCTCGCGGGTCTCGTGCTCGTAGCCGTACCGCCAGAGCCCGTAGGCGTCCTTGGCGTAGTAGGTCTCGTCGAAGTAGATCCGCTCGGGCTGCCCCAGGTTGAAGAGCCTGAGCGCCCCGGCGAACAGCGCGACGAGGGAGGCCCCCAGCCAGGCCAGCCACCAGGGGGAGGGATCGGCGGGCAGGAACCGTGCGCGCAGCGGGACCCTGCGGGGCGGAGAGGGCGGCGTCGAGGGCTCTGCCTCGGAGGAAAGTGCGGTGGAGGTCATCTCGGCTCGTAGGTTGGGGTCGGAGATGGTTGTCCATTGCGGACGTACCACGAAACCAGGTTTCGGGTGGCGTGATAGAGCCAACCGTAGCGTGACAGGACGGGGATCACAGTGGTTGAGGGCGGAGCTGCGACGCGGAGGGTCGGGACCCTGACTCTCGCCGGGTTGCCCATCGGGAACGTGGAGGACGCGCCGCCCCGGCTGCTCCGGGCCCTGGGGGAGGCACGTGTCATCGCGGCCGAGGACACCCGCAGGCTACGCCAGTTCGCCTCGCGTGCGGATGTGCGCCTGGGCGGGGCCGAGGGGGCCCGCGTGGTGTCGTACTACGACGCCAACGAGGCGAGGCGCACCGACGAGCTGATGACCGACCTGAGGGAGGGCCGCGACGTCATCGTCGTGACCGACGCGGGGATGCCGGGGGTCTCCGATCCCGGCTACCGGCTCGCCGCCGCCTGCGCCGAGGAGGACATCCCCGTCACGGCCATCCCCGGGCCCTCCGCCGTCACCACCGCGCTCGTCGTGTCCGGGCTGCCGACCGACCGCTTCTGCTTCGAGGGCTTCCCGCCCCGCAAGGGGCTCCGCGGGTACCTGGCCGACCTGGCGGCGGAGCGCCGCACCATGGTGTTCTTCGAGAGCCCGCACCGCGTCGCCGCGACCCTGGGGGCGATGGCGGACGCGTTCGGCGCCGACCGCAGGGCCGCCGTCTGCCGGGAGCTGACCAAGACCTACGAGGAGGTGCGCCGGGGCGGGCTCGGGGAGCTGGCGGCCTGGGCGGCCGACGGGGTGCGGGGCGAGGTCTCCGTCGTGGTGGAGGGGGCCCGCGGGCGCGCGGGGGAGGCGACGGACGAGGAGCTGGCCGGCGCCGTCGCCGCTCTGGAGGAGGAGGGCGTGCGCCGCAAGGAGGCGATCACCCGCGTGGCCAAGGAGACGGGCGTGCCCAAGCGCCGGGTCTACGACCTCGTGCACGGGATCGTCGCTGCCGACTGACCCCGCGCCCCGCCCCGCGCTTCCCCCGGCCCCGGGGGAAGCGGGGGCACAGGCGGACGGAGCCCGGGAGAACAGGGGCGGCACGCGGAACCTTTCCGCGTCCGGAGCGTCTCACCAGGAGCACACGTGACCGTCGATCGAGGATCGTTCATGAGAAGTCAGCTCTTCCAGCAGGCCCAGGAGAACACCCAGCCTGGCATGCACCTCCAGAACCACAAGATGCTCCGTGTGGGCCTCAACGGCGAGTTCTACGCCCGCCAGGGCGCCATGGTCGCCTACCAGGGGCAGGTCGACTTCTCCTACGAGGGGGCGGGGGGCGTCGGCAAGTTCTTCAAGAAGGCCTTCACGGGCGAGGGCCTGCCGCTGATGAAGGTCTCCGGCCGCGGGGACGTGTTCCTCGCCCGCGACGCCTGGGACGTCCACCTGATCGACCTGGAGGACGAGCAGCTCACCGTGAACGGTCAGAACGTGCTGGCCTTCGAGGGGGGTCTGAGCTGGGACATCCGCCGGGTCGAGGGGGCCGGGATAGCGGCCGGCGGCCTGTTCAACACGGTCTTCGGCGGGCGTGGCCGCGTGGCCGTCGCCTGCCACGGCGCTCCCGTGCTGATCAACGTCGACCAGCCCACCTTCGTCGACACCGACTCCGCCGTGGCCTGGTCCAGCACTCTGCGCACCGGCGTGCGCCGCACGATGAAGGCCGGGGCGCTGATCGGCCGCGGCAGCGGCGAGGCGGTCCAGCTGTCCTTCGAGGGGCAGGGCTTCGTCCTCGTGCAGGCCTCCGAGGGGCCGCCGGCGCCCGTCGCCGCCGGCTGATCCGCCGCCCGTCCGGGCGGGGAACGGCGAGACGATCCGCGCGGGCCGCCCCAGCACCTCCGGGTGCGCGGTCGGATCGCGGTCGTACGCCACCAGGTCGGCCGGTGCCCC